>DKBN01000030.1 GCA_002451235.1 Patescibacteria group bacterium UBA6899 | reverse complement strand
CTGACGAATGGGGTCCGGTACAGATCATAAACTGTAGCATCATGTGGGCTCGCTCGTTTTACCTCATTCCTTTCTTGTCAACCGGACTTTTTCTTCACGCCACAGGATTTTGGCCGTATCTTAAAGTTCCAATCTTGAATATCAAGGTAGACCTATTTCATAGTGGTTCAAGGTGGAAATAGTGACATACACAAGTCTTTTCCTGTGTCACTTTTGTCACTTTTTACTTATCTCCACCACATAACAAAACACACACTTGTAAAGTGTGTGTTTTGTGTTTTCGGCTAGCATTTCGTGCTGGCCCGACCTGGCTCCGGTGGTAGGATTCGAACCTACGGCCAATGCGTTAACAGCGCACTGCTCTACCGCTGAGCTACACCGGAATGTGTTTTCCCCCACTCCATATCGCTTAATGATAAAAGTGATATTGCGTCGCAGTGCGCTCTACAGCGCACCTCCTTAGCGCACTTTCTTACAGAAGCTGTACACCTTTTGGCGATTTTAGAAAATCGCACAAAAGGTCTTGCGAAGCTCCGAAAGTCGCTCCTCACTCTACCGCTGAGCTACACCGGAATGCGGTGCGAAAAATATAACAAAAAGAAGGAAAAAGGGAAAGGAAGCGCACAGTATGCCATTTGAACACACCTTCCCGATCCTCCACATGAACCGAGCGCACTATGGGATGCCGATACTTAGCCACATAACCAGCATGAGTTCGAACATGCGGAGGAAACCGTATCTACCGAAAACCCAACATACGCGTGATATGAGGTGGGTGATGCTTTTCTCCCAATGTTTCTTTGTGGAATATACCTGAAACGACGCCTACGAATAAGGCTCTTTCGGCTATCCCCAGACGTCCATTGCCAGATATTTTTGGGGGTATACAATGGCGAACGGAGGACATCTCGCTTTGCGCGATGCCCTTTTTCTTTTACAAGTTCATAATCTATCATGCAAAAATTGCATCAGAAGGCGATGGAAGCTTCGGAGGCCTACCGCGATTGGCACAAGCATGAGCTCAGCGAACTCCTTTCCTGGGCCATCTTCTTTGCCATGGCGTTCATGGCCTACAATGTCGTGACGTTCGAATCGAACCGAACGATCGCCGCGGAATACGCGGTATCCCAAAGCCCCTCGCCGACGATGCACGCAGCATCCACCAGTTGGATGCGATAGTGCATTGAACTCACGCGAACGCCTCGATCTACTCGAGGCGTTTTGTTTTGCTTGCGGATCATGGGGCAGGAGAGGGGGGAGACTATACCAAGTTCGTTGTCGAACGACAACGAACTTGGTATATGGCTGGAAGATAGCTTGGGTTGTGACCTCGGTACTATCACTGTTACTGTCACCTCGGAACCATCACTGTTGGCACTTCGGGCAGTAGAAGCTCCCGCGGCCGGATTGCGTAATGCGTTTGATCACCCCCGAGCAGCCTGGACGCAGGCAACGTTTCCCGGCGCGGCCATAGACGCGATGACAAAGTTGAAAAGTCCCGATCTCGCGATGGAGTCCGCGGTAGGTTGCGATCGTCGAGCCGCCAGCCTTGATCGCGCGCCGTAGGACCATTGGGATCTCGCGAGAGAGGGTCCCCCACTCGCTTTTTCTTATACGCGACACACGACGGGTGGGGCGGATCTTGGCCCCGTAAAGGGATTCCAACACATAGATGTTCCCAAGGCCGCCGATCATGTGTTGGTCGAGGAGAGCTGCTTTGACCGAGCGCCTGCTTTCGCGCCATTCAGGAGAAAGGAACAGCCGAATAAGCGATCTGGCCGAAAGCGGGTCCGCAAGATGGGGAAGGGGAGCGGTGCGCACTCGGACGTGCCCGAATCGGCGCGGATCAATGAAACCGAACGCTTCGCCGCCAGAAAGGATGAACGTAATATGCTCGTGGGGCTTCGGGCGTTTCGGGTCCACGGGAGCGAAAGCCCCGCTCATTCCCAGGGATATCAAAGCTTCTCCCGCCGATGTTCGAATGACCAGTTGCTTCCCGTCCCGGAAAAAGCGCACGAACCTAACCCCTGGAGCGAAGATCTTCCCCAACGTATCGATGTCGAGGGCGGTGCGCAGATCGCGCCTGCGGAACAATACGCGCTTCAGGGTTCTACCGCGATAAGAGGCGTTGAGTGCGCGTGCGAATGATTCGACCTCCGGGAGCTCGGGCATGAGGCGAATGTATCGTTTTTTCCTGAAGTAGGGAAGCGCATGCTCAGCGAACGTCAACCAGAAGTTCGGGGTAACGCACGCGAATTCGCTTGGCAACCCCATTCACGTCAAGATGTTTCGTCGGGTCAAGTTTGCGTAGGGTGACGGCATAGTTGATGTCCTGAAGATAATAGCGCTCACCGGGAATAAGATTTTCCGCGACCGCGACCAGATCATCTTCGGTGTGTACCCCAGGGAGGACGGTGGTGCGCCACTCATAGGCGATGCCGGAATTACGGATGAGGTCGAAAGACCGTCGGCAATTCTCCACGAGACCCTCCTTTCCTTTCGGAAGATTCGCGATTCGCTGGTAGTTCGGCCACGTGTCCTTGAGGTCCATGGCAAAATAATCCACGAGTCTCTCATTGATCAGATCGGATACCATATCGGGGGTGATGCCGTTGGTATCGAGCTTGACCGCATATCCCATACTCTTGATGCGGCGGATGAAGTCGGGGAGATCCTTGTGCAGGGTCGGCTCTCCTCCCGTGATGACCACGCCGTCGATGAACCCCCTGCGCGACTCGAGGTGGTCCCACCATTCTTTCTCATCGAGCGCGTCGCCGTTCAGTGATTCCACCAGTTCAGGGTTATGGCAGAAAGGGCAGCGAAAAAGGCATCCCTTCGTGAAGACGATCGTCGCGACCTTGCCGGGGAAATCGATGAGGGAGAGTTTCTGATAACCGCCCAAGATCATACCTTCTGGGCTTCAGTTTTTTTCGCGGGCACGAGCTCCAGTTCTTTCGCTTGCTCTCTGTGGACCGGCGAGGAATGATCGATGCGGTATTCGGTACGGTCTCCGTATTCGCTCTTTTTCCCCTTGTTCCATTCGGAGACGGGGCGGAAGTAGCCGACGATGCGCGACCATACTTCGCAGACCGCATCGCACTGCGGACAATGCTTCTGTTCTCCATTGATGTATCCGTGTGTCGGGCAGATGGAGAAGGTCGGGGTCAGGGTGAAGTAGGGGAGGCGATATCCATATGCGACCTTCTTCACGAAGTCTCTCGTCGTCTTCCAATCGCGGACGCGTTCGCCGAGGAAGAGATGAAGCACCGTGCCGCCGGTGTATTTCGTCTGAAGATCGTCTTGATGATCGAGTGCAGCAAGGGGGTCGTCGGTGTACTCGACGGGGAGGTGGGAAGAGTTCGTGTAGTAGGGCGCATGCTCGGTCCCCTTTTGGATGATGCCGGGGTAGCGTTTCTGGTCTTCTTTCGCGAAGCGATAGGTGGTCCCTTCGGCTGGAGTCGCCTCGAGGTTGTAGAGATTTCCCGTCTCTTCCTGGTAGTCGGCAAGACGGTTGCGCATGAATTCCAGGACCTCGATCGCGAAGACCTTTCCTTCCGGGGTCGCGATATCTTTCTTCAGGAAATTCTCGATCGATTCGTTCATGCCGTTAAGGCCGATGGTCGCGAAATGGTTGTGTAAAGAGGGAAGCCAGCGTTTCGTGAACGGCAGGAGCCCGCGTTCGATGTTCTCCATCACTACCTTGCGTTTCATCTCGAGCGACTCCTTAGCGATGTCCATGATCTTGCCGAGGCGGTCGAAATATTCCTGTTTGGTCTTGGAAAGATACCCCACTCTCGGCATATTGAGCGTGACGACCCCGACGGACCCGGTCATCTCCGCTGATCCGAAGAGGCCGCCGCCGCGGGCGCGCAGTTCTCTGAGATCGAGCTGAAGTCGGCAGCACATGCTGCGGACGTCCGAGGGATTGAGTGGAGAATTGATGAAATTCTGGAAATATGGAGTCCCGAATTTCGCGGTCATCTCGAAGAGTAGTTTGGCGTTCTCAGTATCCCAATTGAAATCGCGGGTGATATTGTAGGTCGGAATGGGGAAGGTGAAGATACGGCCGCGGAAATCGCCCTCGGTCATCACCTCGATATAGGCGCGGTTGAGCATGTCCATCTCTCTTTGGCAATCGCCATAGGTGAACTCCATGACCTCGCCGCCGATCAAGGGCTGCTTCTCGCGCATATCCTCAGGGCAGACCCAATCGAGAGTGATGTTGGTGAACGGCGTCTGTGTGCCCCAGCGCGAGGGGACATTCAAGTTGAAGACGAACTGCTGCACCGACTGCTTCACTTCACGGAAAGAGAGATTGTCTTTCTTCACGAACGGCGCGAGATAGGTGTCGAACGACGAGAATGCCTGTGCGCCCGCCCATTCGTTCTGGAGGGTCCCGAGAAAGTTAACCATCTGTGCGACCGCGGTCTCAAGATGCTTCGGTGGAGCAGACTCGGTCTTCCCGGGAACGCCATTGAATCCGTCTTCAAGCAGCTGGCGCAGGCTCCATCCGGCGCAATAGCCAGAGAACATATCGAGGTCGTGGATGTGGATGTCG
>DKBN01000005.1 GCA_002451235.1 Patescibacteria group bacterium UBA6899 | reverse complement strand
CTGTTCTCGAGGTCGTGATCGCGTCCGCGATCGGGCTTATGGCGATCTCTGCTGTTCTCATGGTATCGCTTTCAGACCAGAGCGTCGGCTCCGGTTCTGAAGCCGGATCGGACGCCATCCATATCGCTCAGAAGCTCATCGAGAAGGCACAGGCGGATTCTCGGCAGGATTATTCGAGCGTCGCGAACTCGTCGGCATCAGAATGCTTGGGTGCTTTGTGCTACAGCACGAAGGTGGACATCCCCGCGTCGCAGGTGACCCAATGTAGTAAAGGCGTGGTCGGATCGGTCGCGTGGACTGGGGATCATGGACGCCCGCAGGGAGTAACGCTTGCGACGAATGTGGCCAATGTGCCGGAGATGCTTGCGCTTGGGGGGACGTGCGACCCGACGCCGCCTACCGGTGGATGGAATCCGCCGTCGACCTATACGTGCGGAAGATTGACTGGCAGTAATAAGGCGACCGCCCTCGATGTATTGAACAGCATTGTGTACATGACGACGAGTATTGCGCCCTACCTATATATCACCGATACGAACGGTGCAGTATACAACCCGGGGTGTAACAATGCGCAGGATGTACAATTCATCGCGTATGACAACGGTTTCGATGCCGGAAATACATTGAACGATGTCCGAGTCGCAAAATATTCTGATGGGAATATCTATGCGTTCATCGCAAGTGATACCGCGACAAATCAATTCCGTGTCTACGATGTGACAGATATCCACAATCCTATATTCAAAGCTCAGCGAACGCTTGCGAACGTTAGCCCGACAGGTTCATATCCGGAGGGATGGCGCATATTCTATTACAACAAGCGAGCATACATTGTGACGAAAGAAACGGCAGGGAACGAGTTCCATGTTTTTGACGTCTCGACCCCGAACATCCCAGGTTCTATTGTCGAGCTTGGTCCCGGATATCAGCTTAACCGCACTGTCGAGAGCTTAGTCATCACCAAAAAGAACATTTCCGGCACGGATCGATATTATGCTTATATGGCGACCGATAAAAGTAATGCGGAAGTGACGGTTCTCGATGTCACAAATCCATCAGCTATTACGGAGATCACGTCCCCAGACCAGGACCTTCCGGGGACGAAAGATGGTGCAGCCGTCTACTTGTTGGGGGATAGGCTGTACGTGGGAAGAATGGCTGTCGCGGGAGGACCTGAATTTTATGTATTCGACGCAAGTCATCCGAATACTGGGCTAGCGAAACTCAGCGAGGCGGACATCGGTGATGATGTCATAGGTTTGGCGATAAGTGGACCGTTCGCATTCCTTGCGACGGGAGACGCTAATAATGAGTTCAAGGTCTGGCGTTCCGATCCATCGAATCTCACGACCATAAACGCGAATTTCAATTTTCCTAATGCACTCATTCCGAACGCCGTCCGATATAGCAATAATTTCATCTATCTCCTAAGCCAAGGGAATGATGCGTTGCGTATCCTCTATAGCCCATGATATGAAGCACCGCGCTCGTACACGCACTGGGTTCACCCTGATCGAGACCCTCCTCTACATCGCGCTCTTCGGGATCGTGATCGTGGGGATCGTCGCGTCCGCGTACGTCTTTTTTGAGACAGGTGATCGCAACCAGACGAAAGCAATGCTCCAAGCGGAGACGGATTTCCTCATCGGGAAGATCGACAACGCGCTCGATGGTGCTCAGACCATTGCCACACCCGCGCCGAATACGAACGCATCCATGTTGGACCTCACGAAATACGATGGGACGAACGTCACCATCACGCTCTCCGGCGGAACGCTCGCAAAGAATGGGATCGCTCTCAGCAACGACAATATCGCGGTCACTGGGATCACCTTTATCCACTCTGCGCCGGCAGGAGGGCAGGAGAGCGTCGAGGCCGGCATCGCCCTGACGACACGGATGTCGAACGGCATGTTCCTCACGCGCACCGCGTCGACCACGCGCTCTATCAGGAAATGAATATGGAACGTATCATGCCAAAGAACGGGTTCGTCGCGCTCATGTCCGTCATCATCATATCGGCGTTCCTTCTAGTGATGATCTTCACGCTCGGACTCGGGACGTTCCTCTCGCGCATCAACGTGCTTGATATCGAATTCAAGAAAACAAGCCGCTCGCTCGCGGAGGCGTGCGCGAACCAGACGATGCTCAAATTGGCGCAGAATTCTTCATACACCCCAGTCTCAAGTGGCGAGTGCATCGGAGTGGGGGATACGTGCGGCGCGAGCGGTGCGAAACTTACTTGCAGGATCTGCCAAGTGAGTGCAGTGGGCTCCGATCGGACCATTCTCACACGCGCCGTTTACAGCGGTGCCTACACCAACATCCAGGCGAGCATTACGCTCGAGGCGACGAACGTCACGGTCAAGGATTGGAAAGAGCTCGGATCGTATGGCGGTCCAGTGTGTCCGCTCCCATGAGCGTACAGCCCCACCTTCCAAGGGGAACCCTCGGCAAAAAATATGCTTGAAAAATCATTGTTTTTTGCCATCGTCCAAATGGAGACTTTAGAAATCAGATATATTTTCCGAGGGTTCCCCTTGGAAAAATATAGCTTGATAATTAACGGTTTTGAAAGATTAAAACCAGAAAGGTGTAGTATGGATGGTAATGGCCCAAGAGGTTGAGACCGACGAGAGCGTTGCACGGCGAGTGCAGAACGGCGACAAGAACGCGTTCGGCATCTTGATCGAACGGTACGAGGGGAAGATGCTTTCATACGCCAAACGGTTCCTTGCAAACAGGGAAGACAGGCAAGATCTCGTCCAGGATGTGTTCATTAAGGTCTACGAGAACATCAATGATTTTGATACCGAGCGGAAGTTCTCTCCGTGGATCTATCGCATCGCGCACAACACGTTCGTGAACGAGCTCAAGGCGAAGGGAAGGAGGCCCATAGCGTTCGATCTGTTCTCCACCGACCTCCTATTTCCGTCGCAGGATGGAGGAAACGCCCAAGAAGAGGCCATACACCGCGAAGTGAAGAAAGAGCTCGAGACCAAGCTCGATATGCTCGACCCGAAATATAGTGAACCGCTCATCCTTTACTACTTTGAAGACCTTTCATACGACGAGATCTCAGAGGTCTTACATCTTCCCGTCGCAACAGTGGGTGTTCGATTGAAACGCGGAAGGGAGATGTTGAGAAAGCATTATCAGGGACAGAAATAGCTATATATGACGCAAGAGAAACCATCTATCAAAGACAGCGTATTCTCCGCCATCGAGAGCGGAAAGGCTGTCATGCGCCCGCGCTGGCATTTTGTACTGCGTACGATCCTCGCTGTGATCGGCATTGTCTTTCTCTTTATCTTCGCGCTTTACCTCGTGAACCTCGCTATCTTTCTTCTTAACGACAGTGGGCTTATTTTTGTGCCGATGTTCGGCATGATCGGTATTCTCGAATTCCTCGTATCGGCGCCATGGATGCTCTTGGTAGGCGCACTTATCTTCATCGCGGTGCTCGAACTTTTAGTACGGAAATTTTCGTTCGGGTATCGGAAACCCTTGCTATATTCCATCGTCGGGATTGTCGCCATCGTCGCGCTGGGGAGTGGCATGGTGTATACCATCGTTCCGAGCGAGATATTGGAGCGTATCGCGGAACAAGGTGGGTACCTTGAGCACGGCAGGCAGCTACGCGGACCCGGATTTCCGCCGCCCGCGAACGTGCACCCCGGAATGATCTCTAAGATGACAAGGGATGGCTTCGTGCTTGAGAATCGAGCAGGAGAGAGCTATGTCGTCACCATCACGAGCGAAACGCGCTTCCCCGACGGGACCGATCTTGCCGATGGCGACCGAGTGGTCGTACTCGGTTCGGTCACTGGGACGGACACGATCGATGCCATGGGAGTAAGACGCATCGACCAAGTGCGTCCGCCCCAGCACATGCGCGGGTGGTGGCACTTCGACCTCGATGATGCATCTTCAACACCGACGCCCATGATGCAGCCAATGATGCCATGAAATATCGTGGCCTTGCTGCAAGTATTACGGTGTGTGAAGGATACAAGAGATGGCTTCCTTCTTTGTCTCAACACCCCTGCTGAGACAAAGAATGAGGTCTTCTTAGCCCCCCATTTATCCGCTAGATCGATCTTATGAACAGCCCCAGCATCGTTTCAATCCCCACTTTTAATGCGGATCTCTATTCGCATCAGATACACTAGGCGTATGGAACAAACGAAAGCACGTATTGCAAAGGTCCGTTCATACGCGAAGGCGCACAAGAAGACGACTATTGCGGTTCTCATCATTCTCCTCATCGGCGGATATTACGAGTATCGTTCACTCACCTCCACCGCGACTGAGACGCGGTATGTGACCGCGCTGGTCACTAGGGGAACCATCGTTTCCTCCATTCAGGGGACAGGACAGATATCCTCATCGAATCAGATCGAACTCAAGACCAAGGCTTCCGGGGATCTTCTCTATCTCGCGCCGAATCTGGAGGGGAAGAAAGTGAAGGCGGGGACACTGATCGCGTCTCTCGACGCGACCGCCGCAGAAAAATCCGTTCGAGATGCGCAAGTCGGTTTAGAGAGCGCGCAGCTTTCACTCGCGAAGATCGAACAGCCTGCGGACGCCCTGACCCTTACCCAATCTCAGAACGCGCTTGAGCGTGCCAAAGAAAGCAAGACGCAAGCTGAAGCGGACCTCGCGAAGGCATATGAAGACGCGTACACTGCGGTCTCGAATACTTTTCTTGACCTTCCTGATACCATGTCTGGTCTCAATACCATATTGTTCACGCTAGTACAGAGCCTGAGCGCGAACGAACAACCCATCGATTTTTACACTCGCTCCGCAGGGATCTATGACACACGTGCTCCGAGCTTCCACGATGCCGCTTATAACGGATACCAAAGCGCACGTACGGCGTACGATGCGAATTTCATCCAATACAAAGGAACGCCGCGCACTGCTGCGACAAGTTCGATCGGTACTCTGCTCGACCAGACGTACGCCACCGCAAAGCTCGCTTCCGATGCCGTGACAAGTGCGAACAATCTCATCCAGTTCTACAAGGACACGCTCACGAACAATAATGCAACGCCGAAAACATATGCAGATACGCAACTTTCTACTCTCGACGGATTCACGTTGCAGATGAATTCCCACATCTCAGCGCTCTTGAACGCGCGGACGACGATCAATAACGACGTGACCGCGCTCCTGAATGCTGAACGCACGATCCAGGAAAACACAGAATCACTTGCGAAGATACAAGCGGGGTCAGATCCATTGGATATCCAATCCGCGCAGCTGAGTCTCCAGCAAAAACAGAACGCGCTTCGCGATGCAGAGGAGAACCTTGCGAACTCCTACGTCCGTGCGCCGTTCGATGGCACCGTCGGGAAGGTTGCCATCTCGAAGGGGGATACCCTCGGGAACGGCACGACGATCGCGACCTTGATCTCCGACCAGCAGATCGCGCAGATCTCTCTCAATGAGGTTGACGCGGCGAAAGTCGAGATTGGCGCCCGCGCGACGCTTACCTTTGACGCTATCGACGGGCTTACCCTCACCGGCAAGGTCGCCTCGATCGACACCATCGGCACGGTCTCGCAGGGCGTGGTGACCTATGGAGTGAAGATCGCACTCGACACGAACGATGCCCGGATAAAATCCAGCATGAGCGTGAACGCCTCGGTCATCACTCAAGTGAAACAGGACGTGCTCATCGTTCCGCAAACTGCCATCAAGACGCGCGGCCAATCGAACTACGTACAGATCTTTGACCCGCATCTTTCTGGTTCCGATGACAATACGCAAGGGGCGGCTTCTGCGGTCGCTCCCACCGACAAGACCGTCACACTGGGTATCTCCGACGATACGAACACAANNTCGCCATCATGGGGCCGTCCGGTTCTGGGAAGTCGACGATGATGCATATTCTTGGCGCCCTAGATACCGCGACCTCCGGGAAATATTATCTCGACGGCAAGGACGTGACGGAACTCTCCGACGACGAGCTTTCAGACATCCGTAAGGAGAAGATCGGATTCGTGTTCCAGTCATTTAACCTGCTTCCTCGTACGACCGCGCTTCGCAACGTCGTTCTCCCCCTGATCTACCTTGGTCTCCCACATGAAGAGCGCGAGAAGCGGGCGAAGGAAGCAATGCGCTCTGCGGGCCTTCCGGAGACACACGATCTTTACAAGCCGAACCAGCTCTCCGGCGGGCAGATCCAGCGTGTCGCTATCGCGCGAGCGCTCGTCAATGATCCAAAGCTTATCTTGGCGGACGAACCGACAGGAAATCTCGACACCAAGACGAGCGAGGTCGTTCTTGGGACGTTCCAGCGATTGAACCGGGAGCTAGGCCGCACCATCGTCCTCATCACTCACGAGCGCGATATCGCCGAGCATGCAGACCGCATTATCTTCATACGCGACGGGCAGATCATCGAGGACATGCGCATGCACGAGAGGCGCAAAGCGAACGAGCATATCGAACACGTATGAGATCAGTAGACGTCATCGAAGAGACATATTTGGCATTGACCGCGAACAAGGTGCGGACCGGGCTTACCATGCTCGGGATCGTGATCGGCATCGGCTCCGTCATCGCCATGGTCTCGATCGGGCAAGGGGCTCAGGCCTCGGTGCAATCAAGCATCCAGTCGATCGGCTCGAACCTTCTCCTCATTTCGCCCGGAGCGCAGCGTGGCCCCGGGTATCAGGTCTCCTCCGGCCGCGGCTCTGCGAAGACACTTACTCTCGATGACGCGACCGCGATCACTTCCGTCGACGGGGTCAAAGAGGTCTCGCCGGAATTGAGTGGACGCTACCAAGTGACAGCGCGAGGGACGAATACCAACACCCAGGTCGTCGGGGTGACTCCGGCGTATGTGGATGTCCGCAACCTCCAGATCGACACAGGGTCATTTGTTGCCGCTCAGCAAGTAAGTTCGCTCGCCAGGGTCGCGGTCATTGGCCCCGCCGTACGCGACGACCTGTTCGGTACTGATGCGGATCCCGTGGGGCAGACGATCAAGATCAAGGGTATGGAATTCAAGGTGATCGGTATGTCGAAGTCAAAAGGTGGGAGTGGGTTCATGAATCAGGACGACATGATCTACATCCCACTTTCCTCCGCGCAGCGTTTCTTCGCGGGAGACGAATACCTCTCCAACATCAGCGTACAGGCAACAGATCCAGCGACAATGACACAAACGCAGCAATCGATCACCGACCTCTTGCTCCAGCGGCATAAGATCAGCGATCCCACCGCCGCGGATTTCAATATCCTCAATCAGGCGGATATCGTCGCGACGGCGTCGAGCGTGACGCAGACCTTCACCATCCTTCTCGGCGCGGTCGCGGGCATCTCGCTTCTGGTCGGCGGGATCGGTATCATGAACATGATGCTGACGACAGTGACGGAGCGTACGAAAGAGATCGGACTCCGCAAGGCGATCGGCGCGAAGCAGAGCGATATCAGCGTGCAGTTCCTCTCCGAAGCGGTCGCCTTGACCCTGGTCGGGGGGACCGTCGGCATCGCGCTCGGCTGGGGTTCTGCGTATGCATTGTCGACCTTTGGTATCCTCCAGACCTCCGTCTCGGTGCTTTCCGTTGCTGTCGCATTCGGGGTCTCGGCGGCGATCGGGATCATATTCGGGTATTACCCAGCACGAAGGGCTTCACGGTTGAACCCGATCGAGGCATTGCGATATGAATAAGGGGTGAAAGATGTACTGTTGACCGATGTAGTACTTGTCATATGAACAACATCAATAAACCGATGATCCTGGGAGCGATCGCAGGACTCATCATCGGAGGGGGAGGGGGATACGCTATCGGAGCGAAGACCGCAGCACCTTCCGGAGGGCAGAATGTCGGGCAAAATGGGAGCCAATTCGGGTCGAATCGCACGGGAACGAACGGAGCAACGAACCGCAACCGCTTCGGCGCAGGCGGCGGAGTGGTGACCGGGAGCGTTCTCTCGCTCGACGCTAGCAGCATGTCGGTCAAGATGCGCGACGGCAGCACGAGAGTCGTTCTCTATTCACCGACGACCCAGGTGTTCACATCCACCGAGGGAAAGACCACGGATGTCGCGGTCGGAAAGAATGTGATGGTTGCGGGCACACAGAATCCAGACGGAAGCGTGACGGCATCATCGATCCAGATCAGACCGGCGGACATGCTGCCACAAGGCGGTGGCCCCGGCGGGCAGACAACGCCTGGGACGGGCGCTCCGGCTCAAGCGGGGAGTTAGTAGACCCCACAAAGAAAGACCGATACACGCATTTCCTCCACGAAGAAGCCGCTCTGAACGAGCGGCTTTCTCTTTACGCCAGGTATCCCGCGGATCAGCGCCGGATCCAGTATTTTTCGACCCCGACTCGAAAGGTTCTTCACTTATTGACTTTTTGCGATCGATACCGTAGTGTTTTCCCTAGCGCAATAGGTAAAAACCATTGCTTTCCGAGGGTGTTTTGGAGGAAATCGAGGGGTTGAAAACATTAGATCCAGTATAGAAGCGCGCACGCCCCGCAGCTGTAACTCCCTGTCGTTTTTGCGTCTTCCGTCGCATTAATTGCTTCGTCCTATGTCTTTTTGCATAGACTTATACGAGCGCAAATATGATCAAATTCGTCAAATTTGCCATTACGGGCATTTTCAACACCGCGGTCGACCTCGCGACGCTCAATCTCCTTGTCGCGCTTTTCAGTGCCGGTAGGAACAGCGAATTGTTCTTCTTGTACAAGACGATCTCGTTCACAGTCGCAGTCATTAATAGCTATTTTTTCAACAAATACTGGGTGTTCCGTTCCGGTAGGCAAGACGTTTCTCATGAATTCTCGCTTTTCGTGTCCATTTCGACCGTCGGCCTCCTGTGCAACGTCTCAGTTTCGTCGCTGGTCTTTCATGCGGTTGCCAATTGGTATGGTATTCCGTACGCGCTCGCCGTCAATATCGGCGCGTTGGCGGGAACCGGCGCTGTCATGGTCTGGAACTTCAACGGGTACCGTTTTTTCGTATTTAAGGACAAAAAAATATGAGCAACATCTTCATTTCGGTCGTCATTCCGGCATACAACGAAGCTGGGCGTATCGAAAGAACGCTAGCGAGCGTCAGGGCATATTTCTCCGATCGTCCGCTTTCCCACGAGATCATCGTGGTCGACGATGGGTCGACCGATAATACTGCTGATATTGTCAGAAATGCGATACGAAATACCCCTGAACTTCGGCTCATAGAAAACGGATCGAACCGCGGGAAGGGGTTTGCGGTGCGATCCGGGATGCAGAACGCCCGGGGCAGGTATCGTCTTTTCATGGATGCTGACAACTCCGTTGACATCTTGCATCTCGATAAGTTCCTGCCGTGGATGGATCAGGGATACGATATCGCCATCGGATCGATCCAGATCGCTCACTCTCGCGTCACGGAACATGCGGGGTGGCACCGGAGGATCCTTGGAAGGGCGGCGAAGATACTCATCGGTATAGTTGCATCACCGGGGATCGAAGATACCCAGAGAGGTTTCAAATTGTTTTCTGCCGCCGCCGCCGAAGTCGTGTTCGCGTTGCAGACCATCGAACGATGGGGATTCGATATCGAGATACTCACGATCGCATGGTTGTATGGATTCCATATCAAAGAGCTTCCCGTTGCTTGGGATAACCCTACCGGGTCGAAGGTGACTCTGCGCTCATACATCCAGACGCTTCGCGAGCTTTTGCATATCATGTGGAACCGGTCGACTGGGAAATACACGTCAAGATTCAAAGAGGACGCTATCGTTTCGGCGGCGGAATTCCCGGACGCTCCGAAGATGTTCCACCCGTAAACATGTGTGAGGTATGGGACACCGTATGAAACGCACTCTTCGCAACATCGTTCGTTCCGTAACGCGCTTCTTCGAGCGCGAATATGTCGTCGCGTTCTCCGGGATCGATGGCAAGGGAAAGGGGTTCCGCCATAAGGGGGAAGAATACGTTCACCACAGCGACCTCCCACTTGAAGAAAGCGCATTCTTCAATCTTCTCGTACACCAAAAGCTCGCCATCGCCGGCGTTCTCATTCTGGCCGCGATGGCGGTCGCCAGCAATTGGTTCGCCTTTCTCGTATTCTTGTTCTCCTTCCTCACCGTGCTTTATTTCCTTGACCTTCTGTTCGGTGCATTCATGATCTTTCGGACATTCAGTAATAGACCGGAGATCAAGGTCGGACGCGACGAGATCGCTCTTGCGGGACCATACGAATGGCCGACCTATACGATCTTTTGCCCCTTGTATAGGGAATGGCAGGTGGTACCGCAGTTCGTCGATGCGATGAAACAGCTCGATTACCCGAAAGAGAAGCTGGAGATCATTTTCCTTCTTGAAGAGAACGACGAAGAGACGATCGAAAAAGTGCATGCAGCGGACCTTCCTCCGTATTTTCGCATCGTCATTGTCCCGCATTCCAAACCGAAGACCAAACCGAAAGCGATGAATTACGGTTTGCAATTCGCGGCGGGAGAATATCTTGTTATCTATGATGCCGAGGATAAGCCGGAGCCGGACCAGTTGAAGAAAGCCGTCCTTTCGTTCCGACGGTGTGGTAAAGATGTGGTCTGTGTGCAGGCGAAACTTAATTTCTATAACCCCCGACAGAATGTCCTCACGCGGCTATTCACGGCGGAATACTCGTTGTGGTTCGACCTAGTGCTTCCGGGGCTTCAATCCATTTCCGCGCCGATCCCGTTAGGCGGGACATCAAACCACTTCCGGACGTCAGCGATCAAATCGCTTCATGGGTGGGATGCGTTTAACGTCACGGAGGATTGCGATCTTGGAATGCGTTTGGCGCGAAAGGGGTATCGGACCGAGATCATCGATTCAACGACGCACGAAGAAGCGAATTCGAATATTCGAAATTGGATCAATCAGCGTAGCAGGTGGATCAAAGGATACATCATCACTTATTTCGTCCACATGAGAGAGCCGCTCAAAACCATACAAAATGGCAGGTGGCGCGACCTCCTTTTCTTTCAGTTCGTCGTCGGGGGGAAGGTGACGTCGCTTTTCATCAACCCGATCATGTGGTTGATCACCATCAGTTACTTCTTGTTCCGTTCAACATTCGGGGCGTTCATCGAATCCCTGTTTCCTGGTCCCGTCTACTATATCGGGGTATTTTCGTTCCTTTTTGGGAATTTCCTTTATCTGTATTACTACATGATCGGGTGCGCGCATCGCAAACAAGAACATCTGATCAAATATGTGTTCCTCGTCCCGATCTATTGGCTCGGAATGAGCGTCGCGGCCTGGAAAGCTCTGTATGAGGTCGTCGTAAGGCCGCATTATTGGGCGAAGACGCGTCACGGGCTTCACCTGGAAGGAGCGAAGGTCATCTTGGGCCGATCGGCCTCGCGAAGAAGGTCTCGGCTCGCGTTCCTGGCGTCCGGAGCAAGCATGTATGTCGCGTCGGCGGTCATAGCGAACGTCTGCAATCTCATTTTTAATATCTATCTCGGCAGGGAGCTGTCGCTGGAAGAATTCGGAACGGTCACGCTCATCAACACCCTTGCGTATCTTCTCAATATTTTCACTGGAGCGCTCGGAACGACCGTGACGCGGACCGTGTCATTTCTTGAAGGAAGGCAGGATGGGTCGGGAAGCGAGTTCTATCGGAAGAGCTGGATCAGAGTGTTCATCTCCGGCGTGATAGCCGGGATCGCGTGGTTCCTCTTCGCGCCGACCGTCGCGGCCTATTTCCAAGTGGAGAACCAACTTCTTCTCATCTCCATAGCTCCAATGATCCTGGTCGGAGCGCTTGCGTCATCCAATCGCGGATATCTCCAGGGGATATTGCGTTTTCGAGACGTCGCGCTTGTTACTCTGCTCGAGGTTGCGGCGAAACTTAGCATAGTCGTTTTTCTTGTCACCGAAGGGAACACGGGATATGCGGCGATCGCGATCCCGGGATCCATGATGCTCGCGTGGATGCTCTCGGCACATTTAGCCAGACGGGCGTCTTTACGAAAACGTTCTGAGGCGACGGAATGGGGAGAAGAGAGGCGGTTCCCGGTCTCTTTCTACTTTGCATCGCTTATCAGCGGAGTTTCGACCGCAGCATTCCTGAGCATCGACGTGATCCTTGCAAAGCATTATCTTAGCGCAACGGCCGCAGGAGAATATGCGCTTCTTTCGCTTGTCGGGAAAATGGTCTTTTTCTTCGGTTCGCTTCTCAACGTATTCGTCGTGACCATCGTGAGCCGGTCGGAGGGGAAGGGAAACGATCCGAGCGATGATTTCCGCGGTATTTTTGCCATGACATCGTTTCTTACGATCGCCGCATTCCTGGGATTATGGATGGGGGGCGGATACATTCTGCCGCTTCTTCTCGGGAAAAACATCATTCCCGTCATTCAGCATATCCCGCTCTACGCATTCGGTATTTCGCTTTTTACGCTTTCTTCCGCGATCGTGCTCTACCACCTTTCCAGGAAGCACTATCGCTATTCGGCGATCTCCTTCGTCGCATCCCTTGCGATGACATGGGGGATCGTCGCGGATCATGCATCGGTCGAATCGCTCGTCAATACCATCACCGTCGTCAACCTCGCCTACTTCGTCGTCTTGGTCATTCTCCATTTCTTCGCTTTGCCGATCTCGTATGCATATCGGAATCTGCGCGATGCACTTCTTGTTGTTCGTCCCCTTCCGGGCATCGCGGAGCCGGCAGAAGGGAAGATGCGTATCCTTATCTTCAACTGGCGCGATCTCGAGAGCGTATTCGCCGGGGGAGCAGAGACGTACATTCAGACGCTCGCAAGGCGGTTCGTATCGGATGGTCATGCCGTTACGCTCTTTTGCAGCAACGACGGCCGACAGACGGCTGACGCGGTGGTGAACGGAGTTCGGATCGTGCGGCGCGGAGGGTTTTTCGGAGTGTACGTGTTAGCGGTGCTGTATTATCATTTCAAATTCCGCGGTCGCGTCGATGTCATCGTGGATTGCGAGAATGGCATCCCGTTCTTCACTCCGCTTTACGCCAAGGAGCCGGTCTATTGCCTGCTCCACCATGTCCATCAGGAGGTATTTCGCACTTCGCTCCCCTGGCCGCTTGCGGTCCTTGCCGCGACCCTTGAGGGAAAGCTCATGCCACTCGTCTATCGCAATTCCGAATTCATCACCGTCTCGGAATCTTCGCGCCGGGAGATGATGGAGCACAGGATCACGGATAAGCGGATCAGCGTCGTCTATCCCGGCATAGACCCGCGCGAGCTCTGTCCCGGAGAAGAAGCCCCTTTCCCGCTCGTTTCGTATGTTGGCCGACTGAAGGATTACAAATCGGTTGATCTCCTTATTCGTGCATTTGCTGATATTGCTGGGGAAATGCCTGACGCGCGATTGGCCATAGCCGGGGACGGAAACGCGAAGAACAAACTCGAAAGACTGACAAATGAATTAGGGCTTTCGTCGGTCGTCACATTCACTGGGAAGGTTACCGAAGAGGAAAAAGTCATGATCATGCAGACAACCTGGGTATTCGTGAATCCGTCGATGATCGAAGGGTGGGGGATCACCACCATCGAAGCGAACGCATGCGGAACGGCGGTGGTCGCCTCCGATGTCCCCGGATTGCGGGAGTCCGTGCGCGACGGCGTTACTGGCACGCTCGTCCCGTATGGGGACATCGCGCGCCTCGCCGAGGAGATCCTGATACTGCTCAAAGATTCAAGAAAACGGAAAGGGCTGGCGCAAAACGCGCTACAATGGGCGTCCGAATTCGATTGGCAAAAGAGCGCCGAGCGTTTCGCTACTATTCTCTCATCCCCGAAGAAGATCTCCGTGGCCGGATTCCCCGGCGTATTCAACCAAGCGTATGAGGGACGCAAATCTTGAACACACCGAGCCATTGACCCGGGATATGAGGAGGAACGCTCCCGAGATATCGGTATCGACGGGGGTAAAACGCGGCGATACGGACCGCGTGCGCGAGGATCACTTGCGTCCATATTACAGCGGACGGAACACTGATCGTTTTATGGTCGATCCGTACGAGGCGTTCGTCGTACGCGAGATCGATGATGAGTTCCGGCGTCAATGGGAGGACCTCGAATCTCGCGCGCAGGAGCTTCATATTTCCGCAACCTCGACCTGGTTCGAGGCTGCGCGACAGGCCTTCCCTCAAGGGAGCCCCGCTATCATCGCAGTGCGAGGGAGGGACGACAAACGGCTCGTCGGGATCCTCCCGTTGATCCGCAGTACGCTGTATGGATCCGTTGTGTATCGTTCGCCAGCCGAAGAATTCATCTTCGACGCCCCGTACCTTGCCGCCCCAAGCGACGATCGCTTGCTGGCACTCATGTTCCGGAAAGCGCGTGAACTCGGGACCAGCTATATGCTGAATCTTTCGATGCCGAAAGAGTCTCTCGCCCGCATCGCGCCGGTGGGGTCGAAGTGGTTCGAAAGTGATCGGGAATATCTTCTTGATCGTTCGATGTGGAGTACGTTCGGGAAATACGGCGCTTCTCCTGCGGATCGTTTATTCCGAAAAGCACAAAAAGCAGGGCATATGGTCGAGTCCATCATCTGCAATGGCGGTGACCAAGAAGCGCTCGCGTCATGTTTCGATATCGATACCCGAAGCGCCAAACACTTCAAGGGGAAGGGCGTGTTCTTCCGTTCGGGCGTTCGGGAATTTTATCGCGGACTCGCGGCGCGCTCCCCGTCATTGATCCAGATCAACCTCCTTTCGTTCGATGGGATATCGGTGGCATACAAGATCTCGTTCGCGGTCGGGGACACAGTGGTTGCTAGCCAAAAAGCATACCTTCCCGGATATGATCGTTTCAAGCCGGGAGCGCTCAATCTCATTTCGATGATGCGCTCCGATTTTCCGGTAGCCGTCACCCTCCTCTCGCTCGGGAAGGGGACGGATCAGTTCAAGCGAGAATTCACGAGTGCCTATCGCCCTCTATATAGCATCGTGATCTCGCGCAGCTTTCTCCGCAGTACGTATCTCCGCGCGATGCTTTCCGCCCGCGACCGTATGTACCGCGCGCTTGTTTCGCATCCGAAGTCGTACGCGCTATTCCGGAGGATAAAACTCCGGTTTTCAGCGTTCCTTTCAGGCTTCGAGAACGATCCTCTCCCCGAAGGCCCCTCTTCCGCAAATGCTCGATCCTCCCGACCAACGGTTACGGTTGCGATGCCGGCATTCAATGAGAAACAGGGCATCATGCACCTGCTTGAGGCGCTGGTGAACCAGGAAACTGCGTCGTTCGCGTTGAGTAGCGTCATCATCTATGACGACGGGAGTACCGATGGCACCCGCGAAGTCGCCGAAGGGTACGTCTCGCGCGCGCCTTTTCCTGTCATCTTCCGTGACGGCGTNNAGCGACTTTCTTATCGTTCTTGATGCCGATATCGGCCTGGATGGGGACGATTTTCTTGAGCGTTTTATCACCGCGGCAAGGGCCGACCCCGCCGGGGTCATGTTCGCGGCGCATCAGATCATGCTCCGGCCAAAAGGAATCATCCCGCAACTGCTGTATTCGGCATATGCTTTATGGGACGACGTTCGTTTAGGTATCCCGAATCGTGACCATGTGCAGTGTTTTTACGGTGCCGCGACGCTCTATCGCCGCGCCTTCGCAGAGACTCTTTTCATTCCAAAAGAGTCGACGGAAGAGCGCACCTATATTTACCTCATGGCGAAGCGGCATCACGGCTTTCGTTACGTTATGAACGCGAAGATCTATTATTGGCCGCCGCTCACATGGGGAGATTATTGGAGGCATACCGAGCGATCGTTCGGCACGGACCAGCCAGAACTTCGCGCGATCTTCGGTCCCGAGGCGGATATCGCGCACTCCGTCCCGATAAAGTACAAATTGGTTGGCCTTTTCCGCTCCGTTGTTCATCGGCCGTTCTTAACCCCGATCTCTTTTCTCCTCAATCTCGCGTTCCGTTTCGTTAATCGTGCGAATCCGAGCCGTTCATCGCCGCTTTGGGAGGTTGCGACATCGACCAAAATTCCGATTCCCTCCGAAGTTCGAACCCGAACTTCAGAAAGAAAGGGCTTGCCAACGATCGTATTCTCGAATTTTGACGACAGAAATAACCCGTATTATGCGGGGGGAGGAGCGATCTCCATCCATGAGGTCGCAAAGCGCCTCGCGCAGCACTCTCGCGTCATTGTCGTGACCGGCAATTACCCGGGGGCGCGGGACGTACGGTACGAGGGCGTCGAATACCGGCGCATCGGACCAAGTATCCTGGGTCCGCGCATCAGCCAGCTCGCATTCCACTTCCTTCTTCCGTTCGCGGCGCGGAGGGTTCCGCATGATGTTTGGATCGAGAGTTTTACGCCGCCTTTCTCGACCTCTTTCTTGCCCTTGTGGACGCGCAAACCGGTCATCGGACTCGTTCACATGCTTTCGGGAAGAGACATGACGCGGAAATACCACATCCCTTTTACCTTGATCGAAAATACGGGCCTCAGACTCTATCGGCATTTCATCGCGCTCACCGAGACTTCACGTGACGATATTCTCTCGAAGAATCCGCGCGCGAATGTCGCGGTCATCGAGAACGGAGTATACCCCCCAAAGAACGCCAATAACGTACGATCCAGCGAAGGGAAGCACATCCTATCGCTCGGCCGTATCGAGATCGACCAGAAAGGGATAGATCTTCTGCTTGAAGCATACCGCAAAGAGGCAGCGAACGACTCAACCCCGCTCGTCCTCGCCGGTTCAGGCGCGCCGAAGGATATCGCAAGAACGAACGCGCTTATCTGCAAGCACAGACTGGAGGGAAAGGTGCTGATGCCCGGGCGCGTGGACGGGGAAGAGAAAGAAGAACTATATTCTCATAGCGTCATCGGACTCATGCCGTCTCGGTTTGAGACGTTCTCGCTCGTTCTTCTGGAAATGATGTCGTACGGGATCCCTGTCGTGTGTTTCGATATCCCGGGTTTTTCCTGGGCGCCCGAGGACGCGGTCCTTCGCGTCCCCCCATTCGACGTCGATCGGTTCTCTGACGCAATACGCGCGCTATGGGAGGACGGCGAATTGCGCGCCAAGATCGGCAGTGCGGCGAGGGCGTATGCACTCCAGAACGATTGGGATAATGTCGCGGAGCGATATGCGGCGTTCATCAGAAAGATCATCGCAAAAGAGTAGATATGAAAGACACATTTCCGATCATGAGAGAGATTATCGACGGGCGGGCCCCCTGCTATTTCATTTCTCCGCACCCCGACGATGCTGCGCTTTCCGCGGGAGGATTGATGTCATATCTCTCAAAACGCACCAAGGTGGAAGCAATCACAGTATTCTCCGAGGGCGGCGCATCGCCCTACACGCTTTCAGCGAAGAGGTTCCTCAGGCGGTCTGGGGCCAAAGAAGCGTCGGAACTCTATGGTCAGCGCAGAGAGGAAGATCGTCGCGCGTTCGCTCATATCGGGATCATCCCGCAAATGCTCGGATTCGTCGACGGGCTTTGGCGAAAACGTCGCGATCTTGGTCTCGTGCGCGGTCTCCTTGCTAGGATCGCCCCTGAATTGGCGCATATTTACCCGATATTCCGCATTCACCTCGCGTCCAATGTCGTTTCCGAAGACGATCTCGGCGTCGCACGCGAGATCGCTCTTCGTCTCCGCTCGATCGTGAAAGAAAAGAATGCCGTCATCTTTTGTCCGCTTGCGATCGATACGCATGTCGATCATGTGCTGATACGCGACGTCTGCCTCGATAATTTCACGGATGTTGTCCTATGGTCGGATCTTCCGTACCATACCCGTCATGGTGTTTCGGCGCATGTGATCGAGCGGATGACGATCGGGTCGTATGCGTTTTCAAAGGAGCAAGAAACGAAGGAGCGCATGATCCGCGAGTATTCGAGCCAGGTGAACGGACTCTATCCCGATGGGATTGTTCCCGATACTCCCGAGATCTATTACTTGCCGCGTCGGCATTTCGCCGAAAAGAACGACAAAAAACCATGAAGAAAGACATCATCGGTATCATCTGCATTATACTCTTCGGGGCACTGATCTACGGGCTCACGTTGCGGGGCGCCCCAGGGAACCCCGTCGCGTCCGATCTTCAGAACGGACTGACTCAACCGACCAAGGCCTTTGAACTTTCTCCTGAACGAGGCAGGTTCGTGCACATCGCGAGTCTTGCCGAAACGGGGAGCTATGCCTTGGACCGCGCGTGGGCGGAAGCGGCGTTCCCCGATGTCGGATATTCTCCGGACGG
The DNA here is from genome assembly GCA_002451235.1 of Patescibacteria group bacterium UBA6899. Taxonomy (GTDB): domain Bacteria; phylum Patescibacteriota; class Minisyncoccia; order Phycocordibacterales; family UBA6899; genus UBA6899. The sequence goes on along the minus strand of DKBN01000005.1, from coordinate 7,894 downwards.
CAGATTCTATAGTTTCTTTGCTCCCGGAGTAGCATATATTGCTCTCCCATTCTATCTTCTCGGAAGCAATTTCGGCCTCGGACAGGTATCCGCCTTCTCGGTAGAATCACTCGTCTCCATCGTCACGCTCATTTTCCTCTATCTTATAGGAAGAAACATATTCCGATTCTCGCCCCCGATCGCTCTTTTTTCCGTCCTTACGTTCGCTGTCGCGTCCACGTCATGGAGCTATGCGGTCACGCTCTATCAGAACGCGTTCACTGCTTGTTTTCTGGTGAGCGGGTTCTATGCGCTTTGGCTGTATCGTGAGAGGAAGAGGTACGCGACGTTCGCCGCGGCCGGTATTTGGCTCGTATATGCTCTTGCGATCTTCGTCGATTACCCAAACGCTGCGCTCTTCCTCCCCCTCATGGTCTTCTTCGCGATCGCGACCTTCTCTTTTCAGGCGAGAGGAGAGGACGTATCGTTCACCGTCCGCTGGGCCGGGATTCTGACCGCGATCATCTTCATCGGCGTGACTGGGCTTCACTTTGCCCATAATGCCCACTATTACGGGGGGTGGAGCAAACTCGCTGGAACACTTACCGACCTTGACGAGGCTACATTCGCGACGAGCACGCCACCGGCGCTTGTTCGCGGGGCCGCGAACAGGAGCACGACCGCAGTCACCGGGAAGGACAAGATGATCGCTGTCGAGGGCGCCACCACGACCGTTGAAGAGAAGACCGTGGCTGGATTCTTCCATGAAGAGAACATCCCGAATGGCCTCTATGTTCTCCTGGTCTCCGACGAGCGCGGCCTTTTGTTCTTCTCGCCGATCTTCATCCTCGCTTTGTTCGGCATTGTCCGCGGGATGACTCGCTTGCGAACGGAGCGCGCGATGTACCTCCTTATATTGCTTCTCATCGGAACGAATCTGCTGATCTACTCTTCCTGGGGCGATCCCTGGGGGGGATGGGCATTCGGGCCTCGTTATATCATCCCCTCCATAGCGTTCCTTTCGCTGTTCGTCGGTTTGGGGCTTGAATGGGTGGCGGATAATCTTTTGGTGAAAGTGGGCATCTTCGCTCTCTTCCTTTACTCGACCGCGATCTCGCTCCTGGGAGCGTTGACGACGAACGCGATCCCGCCGAAAAGCGAAGGGCTGTTGCTTCCGGCGAAAGAATATAATTTTCTCTTGAACTACGATTTCTTTTTAAACGGGAAAAGCTCGAGCTTCTCTTTCAATACGTATTTCTCGCACATCTTTTCCCTTATGGACTATTTTCTTCTGATCCTTACCCCCATCGCTATTTTGGGGATGGTGCTTTTGTTCCTTTCACGACCGCACCATGAGTAGCACATTCACCATCACCCTCCTCCCCCTGCGGAGCATCAAGGGCGTTTTCTCCCGTCATTCTCCAGAACGCATCATCGCCGCGTTCGCGACCCTGCTCGCGATCGCAAGTAGCGTGTATTCCCTCATGCACGGATATACGATCGCGTACGGGGACGCGGAATCCCATCTCAATATCGCCAAGCGTGTGATCGACAGCGTCACACCGGGATTCGCCCAGCTCGGAGGCATTTGGCTTCCACTCCCCCACATCCTCCTTATCCCGTTCGTCTGGAACGACTGGTTGTGGCGAACCGGAGTCGCGGCTTCGATCGTCTCGGGGATCGCGTATGTCGTTTCTTCCGTGTTCCTCTACAAACTTGCTTTCCGACTGACCAGCAACGATCACGCCTCCTATCTTGCGGCGATGGTGTTCATGCTCAACCCGAACATCCTCTATCTTCAAAGCACGCCCATGACCGAGCTTCCGCTCATCGTCTTTTTTATCCTCTCGAGCTACTATTTTATCCGCTATATGCATCACGAAGGGGAGATCTCTTTCTTGATCGCATCCGCGCTCTTTGGTTTCTGCGCCTCGCTCTCGCGTTATGACGGATGGGCGCTCGTGGTGATGCAGGCGGGAGTGTTATTCCTCCATGCGATATTGCAGATGCTTGCATCTTGGTGGCGATCGCGCCAAGGTGGCGGCGATCAGAACCCGCGCGAATCGTATGAACGTCCTTTGGCCATCTGGGAAACGTTCGAGGGGCGCACCATCCTCTATGCGACCCTGGCATTCTTCGGCATCGCGCTCTGGTTCGTCTGGGGATGGCTAATCCTCGGTGATCCACTGTATTTCACCCACAGTCAATTTTCCGCGAATTCTCAACAGCAGAGCTGGTTATCCCGCGGCGAGCTCCCGGCGTATCGGAATATCTGGGTCGCCCTCGAATACTATCTTTTTACGAGCGCCGAGAGCGCGGGGTCGATAATCGGGATCTTAGCCGTCGCGGGACTCGCGCTCTATGTGACGCGTTCGCGCTCCCACGTGGAATGGTACGTCATTCCGGTGCTTTTCGTGCCGTTCTTCTTCAATGTCCTGACACTATATCTTGGGCAATCCGTCATATTCCTCCCGGGAGTGACGCCCCCCACATTCGAGTGGACGCTTTTCAACGTGCGCTACGGGACGATGATGATACCGGCAATCGCGGTATTCATCGGCTGTCTCTTTGCGTTCAGCCATAACACGGGACGCTGGGTCGCGGTCGTCGCGCTGGCGTTGCAGAGCGCCCTCTTTGTCGTTGGGTTCACTCCAGTGCTTTCATTGGCGGACGGCATGCACGGTCTTTCCTCGGCTGTGGCGAAGATCCCAGACGCGCAGTATTGGCTCGATAAGAATTACGATCATGGGATCCTTCTCACGGACGATTTCGCTCGCACCATCAGCATCGTGCGCTCTCCGGTGAAAATGGAGAACGTGATCTATATCGGCAATAAGCCCTATTGGGAGGAGTCCCTCATCGAGCCGCAGAAATATGCGAGATGGATCGTTGTCCAGAAGGAGGACGATCTTTGGAAGAACCTTATCGATCGGCCCGAGGTGAACGCGCGTTTGTATAAGTATTTCAACAAGGTATATACCTCAGAGGACATCCTTATCTTCCGTAAGATAGACGAGCCGTAATATACTGGATTCCCATGCTTGTCCATCGAAAAACCATCGGTATCGCAGGTGTTTCCTCGCTGTTCCTTCTGGGCGCCGCCGTGAGCGTTTTCGGGATGTTCGAACCGCTGCAGTATATTCTCCTTTCCCCTGACCATTATCCGCGCCCCTTCGCGGTTCAGTCCGTCGACACGATGAAATTCTCGCGCGATATGGCCGAACAGATCCTGAACGATCCCTCGCGCTTCGACGCACGCATCACTCAGGAGATCTCGCTCGCCAAGGCCCTCGGTGTGACGCACGTGGCGATCGCTACGCCATACGATGCCCGATTCGATCCCGTGTTGCGCGTGTGGGTGAGGCATGCGCGGGAAGCGGGGCTCTCGGTATGGTTCCGCGGCAATTTCTCCGGATGGGAAGGATGGTTCTCGTATGACAGGATCGGTCGCGACGAGCATGAGCGTCTCCTCGCCGCATTCCTGAACGCGCACCCCGACCTGTTCGAGGACGGCGACATCTTCTCTCCGTGCCCAGAATGCGAGAATGGCGGTCCCGGAGATCCTCGGCAGACGGGAGACCGGCAAGGGTACAACGATTTCTTGATCGCGGAGAAGTATATCGCGGACTCCGCGTTTGCGGCGATGGGGAAGAGCGTCGCAGTATACCCGTCCATGAACGCGGATATCGCCCGGAAGATCCTCACCAAAGATGTCGCCCGGGCGCTCGGCGGGACGATCCTGATCGATCATTATGCAAGTACCCCGGAGAATGTCGTCGATGTCGTGGAACAGACGGCGAAGATCCTCGATGCTAAGGTCGGCCTCGGGGAGTTCGGCGCTCCTACCCCGGACATCAATGGAGAGATGACGGCGACCGAACAGGCGGGATTCATCCAACGATTGCTGGATCTTCTTTATGAGCGCCGGACGAACATTCCGCTCCTCAATTACTGGGTGCTTCGCGGAGGGTCGACCTCTCTTCTTAACGACGACGGGAGCCGGCGTCCGGCATACTCGACTGTGGCTTCCTTCTATGCGGCACCTTATGTCTATGGGACGATCACGAACACCTTGGGCGAACCGATCTCGGGCGCGATCGTCATGACCTCGGGCACGGCATACGGATCAACGAGCACTGGCGGATCCTACGATCTGTACCTTGTCGGCGCCGGACGAACGATCTACATCGAGCGTTCCGGATATCAGCCGTTCCAGTATTCGTTCCTGGGACAGATCGCGTCCTCGACGCGCATAGATGTCGTTCTCGATCCGATCCGCCCGAGCATTTGGTACAGATGGCGTTTGATTATCAAGAATGTTTTTGAAAGTACGGAATCTCCGTCCACTTTCCACCCGCTCTTCTAACCCATATATCCGATACCCGACCCACAGTTGTTCGTGGTTACCCATTGTTCTATGGGGTCCCCATCAACTTTGTGAGAACGAAGGATTTTTTGAATGTTGACAAAAAATAAGCGCGTTGTAGGGTGAAGCAAGGCAGTTTTTATCCTATTTTTAAGCATTATCCATTAGATTCATCTACATGAATTATCAGAGATCGGGTCGGAGGAAGACCCAGGGCTTTACCTTGATCGAGATCCTCATTGTCATAGGTTTGATAGCCATCTTGGCGGCGGTCGTTTTGATCGCCATCAACCCGGCGCGTCAATTTGCGCAGGGACGAGATGCGCAGCGCATTAGCAACCTCAATACGATATTGAATGCGATCGGACAAAGAACAGCGGATGGAAAGGGGTTATTCAACGGAACGTTTACTGTAGGCAGTAACACCTATACTTGCCCAACAATCCCGCCCGCCACCACGACAATCCATGGCGGTCCAACTGTAACCGGGGGGGTCGACCTCTCCTGTTTGGTGCCGACTTATCTTCCGGCGTTTCCGGTCGACCCTGACTCGGCGCGTGCAAGCGGATCGAACATTGGATATGACGTCGCGTTCGTGAACGGTCGCGTGTGGGTCTCGTCGTCGAGCACCGAATCTGCGATCACAAGGTCAACTGACCTTTATATTGTCCGCTAAGCAAAACCAACAAAACCGCCCTTATGGGCGGTTTTGTTATGCACCGATTATGCACAGGGTTTTCCACCTGCGCGAGATCCGTGCCATGAATATTGGCCTCTCCGTGCGCTATCAACCTTACCCTCGTTTTGCGCGTCCCGAACCCCTTGCCGAACCGGAGTATAATGAAGCCAACTAGAGAGCCCCGAGTTCCGAGCGCATGCGCTCATCACTCATTACTCGTTAAGTTTACTCGCTCACTTATTAGCGCTCTTTCATATCGAGGTTTATGAAAAAGACATTTTCGCGATTCGCGCTCGCGGTCGCTTATGCTGCGTTCTTGGTTGGTGTCCCTGCAATAGCGTCCGCAGCTGCTCCGAACTGGGACGTATCGGGAAGTTATGTGTGGGGCGTCATGGATACGTATTATCACGACCTTACGCTCACAATGAATCCGGATGGAACGTTCGCTGGGACAGGAAGTTATCCCGCATCAGGATATCCGCTTGTGGGCGGGACTGGGCCGACGGGTGAGCTGGTCCTTAATGGTGTCGTGTCGGGTGACAATATCTCATTCACGGTCACGTATACCGGACCATATGCGCCTGGTTCCACTTTTAACATGACGGGGGCGATCGTCCCCGACGGAACGATCAGTGGAACAAGTCCTTGGTCATGGACAATGGCTACCGGAAAGGCGCAGTCGTATGATGCAGATCATGATGGAGTAATGGCATCGAAAGATTATTGCCCAGGCACCACGGCGGATGGCTCATGGGACGTATCTTTCGGCCCGAATCGCTGGCAGGTGCAGGACGTTGGCGGGACGCTCCAGTGGTTCCAGAATAAGGTGAAGAAAGGAGTTCCTACTCCAACAATGATGTATCCGGACCTCACTTATACCTATGGCTGCAATGGGCATCAGATCCTCGACCTCTTGAAGGCATCGTTCGGGAGCATGATGAATGGACACTACAAGTATGGTCTAAGTTCGAGCGTGCTCGAGGACTTCCATAAGGATATGGCGGACGGCGTGCTCGATGGTTATTACTATCTCGAAACACTCTCGGTTCCGGCGAATAGTGGGTCTCCGGTCTCATCGACCGCAGCGCTCATATCCGGACATGAGTACAAGCTCAAGGCATCGGGGACGGCGATGGCATGCAACGAACCAGGATGCGTCATTGTGTTCGATCCGGAATATTCGACAAGCGATAGTGGCACGACCTGGGTGGACGGAGTCGCTCCGCCGTACGATTCCTATGGCCCGAACCTTCTCGATCTCATGGTGGACGGTGGGTACGTCAATTGGGGAGCATATAACCCGGCGCATACGTACGAGATCCCATACGTTGGGACGGGAGCCCCCGCATCCTTCGGTGTATACGATGTCTTCTACCCGAACAATACCGGAGCGCTTTCCGTGGACATCTTCGGGAAGATCTAAATAGNNAAATGCCAGAAAATGGCCAAAATCACAGCTTTTCCACAGGTTTTTCCACGGTTTTCCTTGAGCTATTGCGTTTTTTGCTAAAAAATGGTATGATGTTCTCAAGTTCTCTTCGTGGAGGAAGAAGAATTTTGGGCACGGAACACTCGATCTCTAGAGGTTTCGTAGCTCGTTCGCGCACGTAAAACTTATTCAGTTATTCTATTCGTTACGTATGAAAAACGTATTTATCATAAATCGGACAAAGAGGGGGATCCTCGAGAAGGTCACGTCGGGCCTCTTGATGCTTTCACTCAATTTCACGCTCGGCGGAGCGGCGATGCTCGTGCCGCTTTACGCAACGTATGCGGCAGCAGCTCCTTCATCTGTGACACTCGACACGGTAAATGGCGTTCCACCGACCGGGCACTGTATCGCGGGGCCGATCACCCTTACCGGACACGGCAGTACCGGAGGGTCCGGTGGGCCGTATACACTTGAGGTCGGATGGGGAGATGGCGCAACAACTACTGCGTCCACTTCACCGGATATAAAGGGTTCAGGGATCTCGTTTACATTCACTGCTTCGCACACCCCGACGGGTCCAAGCACTGGGATCACCCTTTTCCTTCATCACAGCACGGGGTCTGGGAATGACTCATTTGCGGTCTCGGCGAATCAATGCGTTGCACCGCCGACGACCGCGGTCTTGACCGTCCAAAAGCATGTCGTGAATGATAACGGCGGGACAGCGACTGCCGCGAACTTCACCTTGCATGTGAAGAGTGGAGCGACCGATGTCGCTTCGAGCCCATTCACTGGCTCGGAGACCGGCTATGATCTCATCTTGGCTCCCGGCACCTACGCGGTGAGTGAAGATGCTCATAGTGGATACACCCAGACTGGCATCACTGGCGCCTGCGCCGTGGACGGCACGATCACTGCCGCCGCGGGGAACAACTACACTTGCACCATCACCAACGACGATAACGTCCCCGTGAATCATGCGCCGGTCGCGTCCGATCAATCGCTCTCCACGAACGAAGATACGTCTCTTCCGGTCACGCTCTCCGCGACCGATATCGACGGCAATACGCTCGCGTATAGCATCGTCAGTGGCCCGTCGCATGGCACACTCGGCACCCTCTCCGGGAATGCCGTCACCTACACTCCTGACGCGAACTATAACGGTTCCGACTCGTTCACCTGGAAAGCGAACGACGGCTCACTCGATAGCAACACCGCGACCGTGAGCATCACCGTGAACCCGGTCAACGATCCGCCCGTTCTCTCGAACGTCCCGGCATCTGCGACCATCAATGAACTCGTTTCCTACACGTTCACTGCGACCGCGTCCGATGTCGACGGTGATACGCTTACGTTCTCGCTCTCCGGAGCGCCGGCGGGAGCCACGATCGATTCCTCGACCGGAGCGTTCTCGTGGACGCCGACCGAAGCGCAGGGA
>DKBN01000050.1 GCA_002451235.1 Patescibacteria group bacterium UBA6899 | reverse complement strand
CCGATGCCGCTTCGATCACGTCGAAGCCGACGTCACGAAGCTTCTCCGCCAACACCTTCCGAAGCGGTTCGCTGTCTTCCACGAGAAGAATGATGCGCTCTGACATGCAGGAAGTATAGCATATCGGAATGCAGTTGGGGCAAGGACCTTTGGCGATGGACGGAACAGGCCGGAAGGGTATAATTCTCTCCATGAACAACAACAAACCGATCGTCCTCGGAGCGCTGGTGTTACTCATCGTCGGCGGCGTGATCTACTTCACTTCATCTGCCCCCACCGCCACTCCCACTTCCTCGACCCAATTAGACGGATTCACCCAATGTCTCAAGGATTCTGGGGCGATCTTCTACGGCGCGTTCTGGTGCCCGCATTGTCGCGAACAGAAGCAGATGTTCGGCTCGGCCATGGACAAGCTTCCGTACGTCGAGTGTTCAACTCCCGATGGCAACAGACAGACCCCGATCTGTCAGACGATGAAGATCGAAAGCTATCCGACCTGGGTCTTCCCGAACGGGGCGACATCGACCGGAACGCTCTCACTAGAAGCGCTTGCCGAGAAATCCGGCTGCGCTCTTCAGAAGGATTCGAGCCCCGCGAAATGATCATGGAACTGGGTTCGATGCTTACTGCGACGTTCGGATTCACTACGCTTTTCGGGAACATCGCGTTCGCGGTCCTGATCGGGACGCGCTTTCTCGCAAGGACGGTATTCGAGGGAATGATGCGGCGACTTGCTCCATTTGCCCCCGCGATCGCGTTCTTTCTGACCGGGGCATCCTTGGTCGGAAGCCTTGTGTATTCTCAGGTGGTCGGATACCCGGCATGCATCCTCTGTTGGATGACGCGCATCTTCATGTACCCCTTGCCGTTCTTGCTTGCGCTCGGCATGTGGAGGAAAGAGACCATGATCTTCCCGTACGCTTTCTTTCTCGCGATGGTCGGCGCCTTGATCGGGGTCTATCAATGGGGGAAGGAGATGCTTCTGATCTATGGCCACATCTCGATCCCATGTCCGGCTGTCTCTGGTCTCCCGTCGTGCGATAGGATCTACATTCTCGAATATGGCTACATTACTATCGCGATGCTGGCGCTGAACGCATTTCTGTGGACGATGGTGGTGCTTTGGGCGGGAATGAGGTATCGCAACGATGGCAAAGCGACAGCATAGGTCGGTGATCTCCCCACGAACGTTCGTCTCAGGGAGGACGCGCTTCGGAGATATCGTCGCGGAATTCTGGGCACCGGAACGATCTTCACAGCGAGCGGTCATTCTCTGTGATGGATGTCCCTCTGTACCATCGAAGCGCGCGCTCGCGGAGTTCTTCGCACGCAAGCGATATTGGGTGTTTCACATCCGCTATCGGGGAACATGGGAGAGTGCAGGCGAATTCTTGCGGTACCCTCCCCATGAGGATGTGATGTACGTTGCGCGACATTTGAACGACGGTTTCGCTGATCTGTGGACGAGGACGCGATACATTATCGATATCCGCGAGATCACGGTCGTCGGCGCATCGTTCGGGGGCGCGGCGGCGATGCTTTCATCTCTCGACCCCCTTGTCACTAAGGCCGTAGCGATCGCTCCGGTGGTCGACTGGCGCGCAAAAGGCGCTGAGCCATTCAATGAATTCTTGCGGCAGCTGCATGAAGGATTCCCGGGCGCGTACCGTACCAGGATCGCGAACATCCGTAGACTCACTCGCGGGGATCGGTATGCACCGATAGCCCACTCATCTTCTTACGAGCGTTCAAAACTATTTGTCATGCATGCAAAGGATGATCCGGTCGTTCCATATCGTCCGACCATGAGGGTCGCGAAACGAAGGAAATTGCGGGGATATTTTCCCCGGAACGGAGGGCATCTTTCGTCGTCGATCATGCGGGAGAAACACGTCTGGGAGCGGGTACGAAAATTTTTGGCGCACTGATCACTATTCGTCCTCCCTACTTGCCACCTTCGCCCCCCTCAGTAGGATAGAGGTATAGAGGTAATTCTCATGCGTATGAAGTACACACTTTCCCCGAGGGTTCCGAAGGACAAGGCGATCGCGATCGTTTCGTTCGTCGAAGGGCATGACCAGATCGTGCAGTTGCCGAACAAACAGCATCGGCTCGAGGTGGGGGTCGGAAAACGCCTTGAAATGACCCGGCGCAAGTTGATCACAGCTGTCCGCCGGGCGGTCGCTTTGGCGAAGAGCGCGAAGGTGAAGCGTCTCGCATTCCCTTGGGGAGAGCTCACGTTCCCGTACCTTTCTATCTCTGACGCGGACCTCGCAGAGCTTCTTGCAGCCAATGTCGAGATGGCGAATTTCGAATTCGTCGAGTATAAGTCACGCCCCAAAGAAGGTTGGAATTTCGTGGAGGAGACGATCGTCGTCGGGAACGGGGATCGCGAGATGGAGCGCGGGCTCAGAAAGGGAAGGACCGTTGGTATGGAAGTGAACAACACTCGCGTACTCGCGAACACGCCAGGCGGAGACATGACGCCGTCGCATCTCGCGGCGGCAGCTATGGAGGCGGTCGACGGACTCCCGGTCTCCGTTGAGGTGCTCGGTGTCGACCAGATGCGCGATCTGAAGATGGGAGCGATCCTTGGTGTCGGGAAGGGTTCATCGGACCAGCCACGATTCATCATCATGGAGTATAAGGGCGGTGGTGAGGATGAGCGTCCGATCGTGCTTGTCGGGAAAGGCGTTACCTTCGATACCGGCGGACTCAATCTCAAGCCATCGGATGCTATCTATGAGATGCATATGGATATGGCAGGGGGGTNNGGCAGGCGGAGCGGCCGTGATCCATACGATGGCGCTCGCCGCTCGGCTCAAATTGAAAAAGAACGTGATCGGGCTCGTTCCGGCGGCGGAGAATATGCCCTCGGGCTCGAGCTATCGGCCTGGTGACGTATTGCGCTCCATGTCGGGGAAGACCATCGAAGTGTTGAATACCGACGCGGAAGGACGCATCCTGCTTTCAGACGCGCTCCACTATGCGAAACGATATAAGCCCTCCCTTGTCGTCGACGTCGCGACCCTAACCGGAGCCGCGATGGTTGCTTTGGGCAACAAGGCCTCCGCCATCTTCGCGAATGACTCTGAGCTCGAGTCGAATATTCGTGCGTGGGGAGAGGAATCCGGCGATTACGTTTGGCCTCTCCCGTTATGGGAAGAATATGAAGCCGATATCAAGGGGACATTCGGAGACTGGGCGAACGTCGGGAAAGGAAAGCTCGCAGGGGCCATCGCAGGGGCGGTATTCCTCAAACAATTCATCGGCGAGCACTCATGGCTTCATATCGACATGGCGCCGCGCATGACCGCCGCCGAAGGAGAGCATCTGGCAAAGGGTGCGACCGGCGCCCCGGTCCGATTGCTTCTCAAGATCCTGGAGCGGTATACCTGATATCTGAGCAATACACAGAGGGCGCGGGCAAAGATCCGCATTCTTCTGTATAATGGAGGCGCTGTGGCCAAATTAAGATCGACACTTTGGAGATATAAATGGTGGGCGATCGTGTTGATCATCCTCGGGTATGTCGCGTATTCTTATGGAACGAGGAAACCGGTGGTCCCGTACGAGACGACAACGGTGAAGCGTGCAAACGTCGTCCAAGAGGTTTCGGTGACCGGGAGTGTCAATTCTGAATCCCAGGTCGATCTATCGTTCGACCGTGGCGGGAAGGTGGTGCGTGTGGCAAAGGACATCGGCGATCACGTCGCCCGAGGCGATCTCATCGCAGCCATCGATGTGAGCGAACTTTCCGCGCTACGCATGCAGGCGGAGGCGAACCTTGAATACGAGATCGTCCACTTGGCGGAGATCAAGCAAGGTGCACGCGCTGAAGACATCGCGGTCAGCGAATCCCAAGTTGAAAGCGCGCAGCAGGCACTAAGTGATGCGAATCGTGTGCTGGTCGCTCGCTTGCGCGATGCGTATACAAAAGCTGATGATGCGGTACGCAACCTTACGGACATTCTCTTCGCGAATCCCCGTACCTCGAACCCGATGTTCCTCGTTCCGGTCGCAGATGCGAAACTTATCACACTGATCCCGCCGGACCGCGTTTCTATAGAATCCTTGCTTACCTCGTGGAGCCAAGAATCACTCGCGCTTTCGGAGACGAAGGACGTCGGCGATGATGCTGCGATGACCGAAATTTCACTCAACCAGGTGAAGTCATATCTCGAAGAGCTCGCCCTCGCGGTCAATTCAGTGAATGCGTCCACCGATGTCTCTCGGGGGACCATCGACGGCTGGAAGGCGGGAGTGTCGACCGCGCGCGCAAACATTAATATTACCATCGCGAACGTACTCGCGGCGGATCAGACGTACCGATCAGCGAAAAGCGCGCTCGCCGTAGCAGAGAACCAACTTGCGCTCAAGAAAGCCGGAGCGACGTCAGAGGAGATAGCAGCGCAGGAAGCGAAGATCGCGTCGATGCGCGCAACGGTAACGAATTATGATGCTCAAATAACGAAATTCTCGCTCCGTTCTCCTATCGCTGGCACTGTGACGCGGCAGGATGCGAAGCTTGGGCAGACGGTCGCGGCGAATATGCCGATCGCGACCGTTCAAGGAGACGGGAAATGGAAGATCGAAGCGAACATTCCTGAAGTGGACATCTCAAAGATCTCGGTCGGCAACCATGCGAGGATCACTCTCGACGCGTTCGGAAGCGACAAGGTATTCTCCGCATCCATATCTATGATCGATCCAGCGGAGGTGGTCATTGAAGGGGTGCCGACCTACAAGGTGACACTTCAGTTCGATCAGGAGGACCCTGGTATCCGCTCTGGCATGACGGCGAACATCGATATCCGAACCGACGAGAAAGAGAACGTGCTCTCGGTGCCATCGCGTGCCGTGCTCACGAAAGATGATGGAACGAAGGTCGTTCGCATACCGGATGGAAACACTTGGAAGGAAGCGACCGTGACGACGGGGCTGCGCGGCTCGGATGGAACCACAGAGATCCTTACGGGCGTGAACGAAGGCGAAGCGGTGATAACGTTCATTAAAGGGAGCTGACCGAGGGTCGCGACCAAAGCATTATGGCGTTGATCGACACCCGTGGCATAGAGATGACCTACGAGAAAGGCGGCGCAGAGACGAAGGCGCTTCGCGGGGTCACACTTAAGATCGAGAAAGGGGAGTTCCTCGCCGTCGTCGGACCGTCGGGCTCGGGAAAATCGACCCTACTCCAGATCCTCGGCCTTTTGGATATCCAGACCGCTGGCGCATATGAGTTGGAGGGGAAGGATACGTCCGCCCTGACAGAGGATGAGCTCGCGCAACTTCGGAACAAGAAATTTGGATTCATTTTCCAATCGTTCAATTTACTTGCGCGGACCTCGGTCCTTGAGAACGTGAAACTTCCGCTCGCATACTCGTCCGTTCAGTCGCGCACGTGGAACTCACTTGCGACAAAGGTGATCGATGTCGTTGGTCTTTCGCATCGACTCACTCACGAGCCGAACCAACTCTCAGGCGGCGAGCGGCAACGTGTCGCGATCGCCCGCGCCCTCGTGAACGATCCTGAGGTCATCTTTGCTGACGAACCCACCGGGAATCTTGATACGGCATCTGGTCGAGCCGTTATGGACCTGTTGGAGCGACTGCATCATGAAGGGCATACCGTGATCCTGATCACCCACGACCGGATGCTTGCGAAACGTGCGCATCGCGCCATTGTTATCAAAGATGGAGCGATCGTTTGGGATGGCAGAGCAACTGACATCCCCGAATATTGATATGATCTCCCTTCGATTCACCATCCGTTCCGCATACAGTTCGCTTCGCGCGAACCGCGTCCGCTCAGGACTAACTATTCTCGGCATTGTGATCGGTATCACCGCGATCATGCTCATTGTCTCCATCGGCGGCGGGGCGCAGGCCTTGATCCTCGACCAGGTCGGTGGACTCGGTGCGGACACGATCGTGCTCCGTCCGGGCCGCCTCCCCAAGGGACCGACCGATCTCGCGCAGACCCTATTCTCCGATTCGCTCAAAGTACGTGACGTTGACGCTCTCGCACGGAAAGAGAACGTGCCAGATCTTGTCTCTTACGCCCCGGTCGTCTTTCTTTCCGAACCGGTCTCTTACGGAGGACAAGTGACGCATCCATCGGTCATGGGTTGGTCCGCGCAATTCATGGTCGATGCGACGCGCGCGACCTTTGCCGAGGGCGGGCCCTTCGGGGAGGACGAGATCAAAAGCGACGCCGCGGTCGCGATCATTGGGGACAAGGCACGCAAGGATCTCTTTGGTGACGAGCCAGCAAATAACAAATTCATCCGCATCAAAGGAAAGAATTTCCGTATCACCGGTGTTCTCTCGCCCGGGAATGCCGGTATCTTCAATGTCGATAACATGGTACTCCTTCCATATACCACCGCGCGCGTCTACCTCTCAGGAAAGGACAACTACCAGGAAGTGATGCTCCGGGTGGGGGACCCAGCGAACGTGGAACGTTCTGTTGAAGACATAAAACGGGCTATGCGCGAACTTCACAATATCACCGACCCCGCGAAAGATGATTTTTATGTTGAGACCCAACAGGGTGCGATCGCGCAGATCACTACCATCCTTTCGGTCCTGACCGCGTTCCTCTCTGCGGTGGTCGCGATCTCACTTGTTGTGGGCGGTATTGGCGTCATGAACGTCATGCTCGTATCTGTCACCGAACGTACCCGCGAGATCGGCCTTCGAAAGGCGATCGGTGCACGCTCGAAGGATATTCTTCTGCAATTCCTTTTCGAGGCGACCCTACTCACACTCTTTGGCGGCTTGATCGGCGTCACCCTGGGAGCGATGTTCGGTTTCGTCGCCGCGAAAATCCTCGCGCAGTCGCTGGCGGTGGACTGGACGTATACATTCCCGCTCCAAGCGACACTGATCGGACTTCTGGTCTCTGGCGGCGTCGGTCTTGTGTTCGGCGGCTATCCTGCGTGGAAAGCGTCTCGTAAAAGCCCGATCGAAGCGCTCAGATATGAGTAGCGCGATGCGGGCTCACTTTGCTATAATCCCGCGTATTATCAATGCATTGCAATCACGCGCATGAATCAAACGACCTGGATCATCGCAGGGGGAGCGCTCATCCTCGCGCTCGCGGGAGGGCTCTATATCCTCTCGGGGAATTCAACCGTCTCGAACTCCGCGGATACCGCCACGGGGAATACTACTATTAAGGCAACAACCACCATGCCATCACAATATACACAGGCAACGATCCACACTTCAGCCGGAGATATCGTTGTCAATTTTCACAACGCCGATGCGCCGAAGACCGTCGACAATTTCGCGAAGCTCGCGAAAGAGGGGTTCTATGACGGGACGAAATTCCACCGCGTCATCAAGGATTTCATGATCCAAGGTGGCGACCCGCTGTCGAAGAATGATTCCGACAAAGCGCGTTGGGGAACAGGAGGGCCAGGGTACCAATTCGAGGACGAGATCAACTCGCACAAATTGGTACGCGGGTCCTTGGCGATGGCGAATGCTGGGCCGAACACGAATGGGAGCCAGTTCTTCATCGTAACCGCAGAAGCCACGCCATGGCTCGATGGGAAACACACGAACTTCGGCGAGGTCGTATCGGGAATAGACATCGTACAGAAGATCGAATCGGGGAAAGCGGGTCAGAACGACCAGCCGCTGGACCCGATATCGATCACCGGCATTGATGTGCGTTGAGCCCGTCGTTCATTCGAAGAGGCCGCGCTCCTTAGGGAGAAAATAGAAGAGAATACCATACGCTGCGATCCCAGGAACAGGGAAAAAGACGGTGACAACAAGATAGCCCGCACGCAAAATGTTCGGGTTAACATCGGCATAACGCGCGAGTCCTGCCATTACCCCCCCGACGAGGCGATCGTCGCGCCTGATCACGAACATCCTTCGGTCACCATTCATATCCATAGCGTAGCACGTTGCATTGCCTACTGCCATATGCCCAAGAAATAGATGTGGAATCCGGGCCTTATTCTAGGGTATACTGTTCGATATCATTATATGCCACCAGACCAAGGATCAACATTGCGCCCAACGGACATCACACAACAGAAGGGGACACAGACGGTTCCCGGACTCCGTACACCGACGCACGACGCCGCTCGTTTCGGTGGTATGAACATCCCACAGTCGCCGAATGGTGGCGGGGGAGGAACACACGTCCTTGTCGCGGACGAAGGGGAGGAGGTATCGCTCGCCCCGGAGGCCGTCGCGGACGCATCGTCTTCCCTTGCCGATCTCACTGTTTCGGGGATTCAAGACGATCCCGCGCAAGCATTTCTTCAAGCTGATGCTTCAACAGAAGACACGGTCCCGATACGGCCGCTCACCTCGCGTGCTGTGTCTCAGTCTCCCACCTCTCCATCGAATGTCATCGAAGCGGGAGGGCACCTCGACGATTTCATTGGGGGAGAAACTGTGACCGTAGGAGACGCATCGGCCGCGACCCCACACAACGATGTCGGAGAATTGGGAACGCCTGAGCCGTCCGTCGCGGATCTGGTCGCAGCAGCGGAACGAGATATCGAGAAGGTCACAGTCGAACGAAAGCGATTGGAGGAGCGCACATCGCAACTGGTGCGCGAGCGAAAAGCGATCGAGGACGAGCTTGATCCCATCAAACAAGAGCAAGATGAGATTGACGTACGGCTCGGCAATGTCGAGCGAAGCGAACATGCCGCCCAGACGGTGGCGGAGCGACGTGCCAACGAGGCAGACCGCTGGGAGATCGTTGAAGAACGCTACCAGATCGAACTCCGGCTCGTGAAATGCCGCGAACGTTTGGAAGCGGTCGCGGATGCTATCGCGAAGAACGAGACGGCGTATGCCGAACTCGACAAGGAGGAAGCGCTCCTTCATAAACGGATCGACACCCTGGAAGCGGAGGGGAAGAAGCGGGAGCTCAAAAAGACGCTCGAAGAAGCGACGCAGACGCGCAAAAGCGTCGAAGAGCAATCGGCGAAACTCGGCGCTGAGCGAGAACGCATCAAAGAACTCTTGCTATCTCTCGGGCAAAAGGAAACGAGTCTCGAAGCGCAAACAGGGAAGGTCGGGGAGCTCGAGGTCGGGGCGCGGAGTGCCGCCGAACTTCGCGATCTTGCGCAGAAGCGCTACCAACTCGAAAAAGAGCGGCACGAGACGGAAGCGGCGCGTTGGAAGGCCGAGGACGAGATCGCTTTGATCGAGGTGCAGTATCAGGATATTGCGGACCGTTTGGCGAAAGCAGAAGCGAAGCAGGTCGAGATCGAACGCAAGATCCGCGACCTCGGGTGACCTATCACGTTCTTTTTTGGTTGTCTAAAGTAGCACCGGTTCTCTTCGTCGCTTGTCCCTCTCTCGCTTCCCGCCTAGGACGGAGAGCGAGAGAGGGGAGCGGGTCCACATTAGCGATCCATGCCGTGCGTCGAACACGGAGCAATTCCTCTCTCAGCTGACGAGAGTATGCCAGTATTTCGCGCCATCGGCATGGGGATCGCCATTGTGATCCTCAAGCTTGCCATGCCAGACGTGCTCTCTGGCCTCGAGGGGACGCTCGTTCAGTTCTTTGACGTCGCGGGCCATGCGCTCACGACCATAGATTCTGTCATCTCAAGATGACATGCATACGCGCCGCATTTCGCGGCGTGTTTGTTTTTTCACCTGCATTTGCTCCAGAGTCCAAACATGTTGTCGCGCGCCTTTCGCTCCGCGGCGCGCAATTCGTCCTGGTATCCATCATTGGGGGCGAAATACACGCGGGTGCCGTACCCCTCCTCGATCAACGCTTTGTTGACGAATATCCCATCCGCATAAACGAAACGAAGTAACCTGCCGTATTTATCCTTGTCCTCCTTGTCGGAGAAAAGGGTGACCACTTTTCCATTAACGAATTCCTCATTCTTTCTTTTCGCCTCATTCGAATAGCATTCTGTCTTGTTTCCATCACGTGCCAATTCCGGAGTGTTGACACCGATATAGCGCACATGCATACCGTTATCGAGGACGATCGTATCGCCATCGATCACCCTTGCAACGCTGGCAGTCGAACTCGCGGTTTGGGAGATCACCGGGATGTTTCCACCCAGCATTTCTCTAAGCACATGTTCGATCATCCCCGCGTCACCCCCCTCTATGAGATGAAAGCCGACCGCGATCCCCAAGAGAAGCGGGACGAGAGATATGAACATCCGTTTTCTGTCCATATGGTGAGTATAGCGCGCTGCCCGCGTTTTGGTACGCTTAGGGGATGGAGCGCGTTACAACCATCACGATCGATCGCATTGCCCACGACGGGGCGGGTGAGGCGATCCATAACGGGAAGAAGGTGCGTGTATATGGCATGCTTCCCGGAGAAACCGGTATCGTCGAACTGAGAAAGCGCAAGGGAATATTTGTCGGCGAGCTCAAAGAACTGATCAAGGCTTCGCCCGCGCGCGTTCTTCCGCACGAATCGCATTTCCTCTCTTGTAGCCCGTGGCAGATCGCCACGTATCCATGGCAAGCGGCTCAGAAATTCGCGCTTCTTCAAGAGCTATACGGGTATTACGACGATCTGCCAAAGCCATCCTTCGTACCCGCAGAACAGTTGTCCCGCTATCGCACAAAGATCGAATATTCGGTGACGGAGGCAGACGGGAAGCTCGCGCTCGCGTTCCACGAGCGTGGTAGGTGGGGGAAATTCGTCCCTCTTCCCGATGGATGCATGCTTGCGAGCGATCAGATGAATCGGGCTGCGATAGATACGCTCAAAGCGCTCGAGCGCGCCAGATATATGGGGACAGAGATCAAGAGCATCATCGTTCGTGAGAGCAAGACGAACGGCGGTGTACTCGCATGCATCTATGTTACGACTCGTGAGCGCAAAGAACTCCATCTGGAGGGGATCGGCGTCACGGGAATGGTACTCGTCTATTCCGACCCGCTCTCTCCGGCGTCACTCGCCTCTGAGGTGCTCGAACGATACGGCATCGAGACGCTCGCGGAGACGCTCGATGGCGTTCATTTCGAATATCTATGGGACGGATTTTTCCAGAACAATATCCCTATGTTCGCTCATGCCCTCATGGAGATCAAAGAGCATATCGACCCAATGGACAACGTTCTTGATCTCTATGGCGGGGTAGGGACGATCGGTATTTCTATCGCAAGGAAGGCGAAACAAGTTGTCGGAGCGGAGATCTCAGATTCGATGGCGGCATTCGCACAGCTAAACGCGCACAAGAACTGCATCTCGAATTATCACTCGATCGCGCACCCGGCGGAGAGACTCCCCGACGGACTTTTGGGGAAAGACACCGTGCTCATTGTTGACCCTCCGCATGCAGGGCTTCACCCCAAGCTCATTCAGGCCATCTTGGGAAGCACTCCCAAGAAGATCATCTACCTTTCCTGCAATCCGGAGACACAAGCGCGGGATTATTCGACTCTTCGGGAGCACTATGAAGTTGAATTTATCCGCGGATATGATTTTTATCCCTATACACCGCACCTTGAATCGCTCCTCGTGTTGAGTTTGCGGGCGTAATTCTGTATACTTTGATTATGAACAAAAAACAAAAGGTAGCGCGGAAGAAGAAGACAAAGCGTTCGGGAAAGTCCGCGAACGCGCGGTACCGTTGATCTTGCACTTCGGAGAGGTTGCCCCTCGTACTAATCGTCTCACAAGAGACTTCCATTAACACACTGAGAGTATGTACAGGTAGTGTAAATACAAAGAAAAAAGGGTCGCACAATGTTGCGACCCTGTGGGGGTGAATTCCGACACATCACTTTGCGCCACAGAGCTCAATCCACCCGAGTAGAGAGCGGAGTGTGAAATGCTTCGCCGTACGCGTACCCGACCTCACATTAAGAAGAAGAAACAAGTTGTTAACGTTCTCAAGCTGAAGAAAATAGGTACCGAGTTCTTTTCGCGCCACCCGCTCGATCTTTGGTGCAAGTTTCTTGAGGTGTTCTCGCTCTTTGCTTGCTATCCAACCGTTTTTCGGCTGCCGACTGGTGGGTGAAACAGGGGTAATGCTATACGTTGTCACTCCGCGACGCGCGCAGTCAAAGCCAACGGCCATCTTCATGCTGCTCATGATGTTCTCCTTGAAAGGACTTTAGCATCCGAACGCAGTGTAACATATCACGTAGCCCTTGATGAGGCGCCGTTCAGATTCTGCCGGGAAAATTTATCCCAGCGGAATTTTCCATATTGATCGGAACGAATGTCGCATGTCCAGCCGGACAGTCTCGCTTCGGTCTCTATCCGCTCTGCCTGCTCGGGAGAGAATTCTAAGTAGAGAGAACCAGAGGGGGAAAGACACGCCGCCCCCTTAGAGAGGAGCCGAAGGACATGTTCAAGACCCCCATCTTTAGCGTAGAGTGCCAAGTGCGGCTCGAACGTATTTACGGAGCGACCGACGTTGTTGAGGGCGGGATCAATATATGGTGGGTTAGCGAAGATGTGGTCGTACGTTTGCGTGATGTTCGAAAAACCATCAGTTTGGATGACCCGATATCTCTCAGACAAGATCCCATTTATCTCGCAATTCATTCGGATCTGGTCAAGGTGTTTCGCGTCTACCTCTCCGAAATCGACGTATGAATCTGGAAAATGCTTGAGAAGCGCGATGCCGATACACCCAGAGCCCGCATAGATATCAAGGATTCGAAGCTGCCTGGCACTCTCCCGTTCGCGGATCTCTCCTATCGCTTGTTCTACCCACCACTCCGTTTCGGGCCGGGGGATGAGAGGCAGTGAATCGAGTTCGATCCGAGCACCGAGAAAATCCACCCAGCCGATCACGTACGCCAAGGGTTCCCCTTGGCGCAGACGTTTAAGGTCTTGTTCATACGCTGCATTTGGGATTCCGCCATATTTTTCCTTGAGTAGCCAAGCTGCCTCTTTCTTTAGTCGGTCATTCTTTATACTCATTGCAGCTCCTTGTAGCACAAAACGATATTTCAGGCATCACTTGCCTCTTGCCCGAGTCGGTGTAGTGTTAGTTTTATCCATTCCAACGTCGGGGTGGAAATGAAAGCGCTTTGGGGCGCAGAAAGGTTCTGTATGAAGATCACGTGCATGCTACCGACGCAAGAAAAACTTTTCCAAAATGCGCTCGTAGTCACTTCGGAGATCGCGGAAGAGTGGAAAAAACTCCCGCCAAAGATCAAAGACCTGGTCGAATGGTCAGGGATCAAGGTGTTGAATGAGACCTATGACGAGTTCGAAGTGGAAACAAAATTGTCGATCCCCCATGACGGGATTCCGAATACGGTCATCGTGTTAAAGTTCCATTTCTATATGTTGGAAGAGTCAGGTAGGGTCGCTGGGCTATTCACCGCTCAATTGTTGCGAGAGATCGGGTTGTACTCTCGTAAACACATGGAAGCATCCCATCAGTTGGCAAGGTTGTGCAGTTGATCCTCATATACAGTGCGCAGCCGCAATAAATTTGCGGCTGTTTCTTTTGCACGAACAGTCCCAACAAAGCTATCATATGCAGTACAAGGGCTGCCCTTGTACTGCATCTTGCCTTGTATCTTGTGGGAATTGCTCAGTAATCCCCTCGGCAGGAATCGAACCTGCATCGCCTCCTTCGGAGGGAGGCATCCTATCCATTGAACGACGAGGAGTGCTTCGGATTATAGCGGGAGCGAAGAAAAACGCCACTCCACTACTCTTTCGCGTACGAGACGACGATGATATCGCCGGGTTTCAGATACGTCTTACTGATGACCCGCGGTTCGTAAACGTTATTCACCCAGAATTGCCAACGTCGTCCTTCTTTTGGATCGTTCGCTATGCCGTCGACCGATCTTAGCAGGTCCTTACCATCGATGGTCTCTTTTTCGGTGCTGATGACTTTCGTTCCCGCAACCTCTTCGAGGAGGTCAAGGGCCGACATCGATTCGTGCCACGTTACAGTGTTCCAGGTGCGGACGATGCCGTTGCCGTAATCGAGCATGAGATTGACCGACGATTCTGCTGCTGGGTTCTCTGCTGTACCCTGCCGCACAACGACCTTCTCGGGGGCGAAGGCGGCGCCGAGGGCATATCCGACCGCTATCAAAAGGGCAACCGAAATTGCGACAGACCAGGGAGTTTTTAAGATATCGGACGGACGTTTCATACACATATGTTCTTATGGCTGGAGGATATCCTCGGTTCTTCCTTCCACGGAGATGGCACTCTGTTTGATCGCGGGGAATTGCCGGAGCGTTTCTTCGATCTGCGCGTGGATCGCACTCACGCGGCAGCTTCCGGCCATTCCTTGGGTGAGCGCCGGCGAAAAGTCGGCGGTGGCTATGCCGCTTGCGAGCGTGATCCGATGAAGGACTGTCCCATCGGGGATAAGCGTCGAGAACCCCTGAGCCTTCTCCTCAGTAGTCGGTCCCTTGAGGAGCTCTTTGATCGCCGCGGTTGCGACGGAAGTGGTCGCGGGGATCTCGCGCACAACGGGGAAGACGACGCGACAATCGCTGGAACTTCCTTCCATCTGATTCGGGAAGAAGACGTTGATGCGGAGTGTGCCCGCGGTCTTCGCGAAGCTTACGGGAAGCGATATCTGCTCGTCGCGTTCCGGATCGCCCGATGGATTGTCCTTCTTCAAGATGATGACGCCGGAGTCGGTCTTCGGAGTGCCGCTCCACGCGAGCGAGACAGAGAAAGGAACGTATTCTTCGGTCATCCAATCGCTCTGTGCCTGTGCCGGGCCTCTTGCGATCACGGTATCGTTGCCGTCCTCGATCTCGACTGGGAACGATGCTTCGAAATACCACGTGCCGCGGGCATACCCCTTGATCATCGTCGGGTCCGCGACGTACGCTCCTTCAGCCGGAGCCGTGACCACGATAGGCGGAGGCTGCTGGGTGACCGTTTCAGGAGATTGAGCGACGTTCACGAACACCCTGCCGTTCGGTGCTCGGCAGATCTCAGGCATGCTTTGGGCGATCGGATACCCCGCATTCTTGCAGGAGGCAAAATCTATCACCAGAATCGAGGTGGGACGCCGGCCAAAGTTCCCGCTGACAAGGGAAAGAAGGATGACGGAGAGGAGGGCCGCGACGGCGAATCCGAGAGCGATGCGCGAGAGCGGGGTCGTCGAGTTCATAGATAAAAGATCGCTGCCATCAGGAGTGCGAGCACAACGCGATATGCCCCGAATGATGCGAACGAATGCGTCGAAACGAACTTAAGAAAGTATTTCACCGCGACCATCGCGACGACGAACGATGTGATGAAGCCGATGAAAAGGGGCAGTAGGTTCGCCGCCGTGAACGCATTGATATGTTTGAGTGTGTCATATCCCGTCGCGGCAGCCATGGTAGGAACTGCGAGGAGGAACGAAAACTCCACCGCCTCGGTCTTCTCCATACCAAGCAGCATCGAACCGACGATGGTCGCTCCGGAACGGGAAACGCCGGGGATGAACGCGATCGACTGGAAGATGCCGATCAAAAGAGCGGTCGTGTATGGCATTTGTGTGGTCGTCCATGTCTGCCGATTGGCGGTGAATCGTTCAAAAAAGATGAGGACAACGCCTCCAAGAAAAAGCGAGACGAGAACGATCCATACATCCTCTTGGAAGACGGATTTGATGATGGGATATAAAAGCGTGCCCAAAAGAGCGGTCGGGACGAACGCCGTAGCGATGCGTTGTATGGTCGCGCGTTCCATAAGAAGCCGGCGGGGATAGAGTGCGACAATGGCGAGGATGGCGCCGAGCTGGATCGCGATCTCAAAGGTCTTGACGAATTCGCTCGAGGGGATGCCAAGAAGCTGTTGCGTGAGCATCAGATGCCCGGTCGACGAGATCGGGAGGAATTCCGACAGCCCCTCGACGATCCCGAAAATAAGCGCCTGGAACGGGTCCATGGGCATGAGTATACCACGCTTCGGTGGCGCGCACTCAAAGACATTCCCGTGTGTTATACTGGGCATATGAGAACGATCATTCAGGTCACGCATGCCGAGCATACTCAGGCGATAGAAGATTACATCGAGAAGAAGCTGAAGACGCTGGAACGACTCATCGATCCCAAGGATTCGAGCGTTACCGCGCGCGTCGAGGTGGGGATGGACAGCAAGAAGCACAAGAAGGGAGATATGTTCTTTGCAGAGGTCAATCTGCACACACGCGAAAGGAATTATCGGAGCGTGACGCATGCCGACGACCTCTATGCGGCGATCGATCTCATGAAGGATGAGATCGATCGCGAGGTCCGTTCATTCCGCGGCAAGCGGCGCGATGTCGCGAAGCGTTCGGCGCGTACGATCAAGAGGGAAGTGCGAGGTTCCTGACGTATGATCGACCCGCGCTATCATCCGCTCTCGTTCAAGGATTACGTATATTGGGGCATCTTCGTGTTCGCTGTGATCGTGTCATCACAGCTTATCCTCAGGCTCATCGATCTCGCGAATAATGACCAGACCGCGCTCATCGAGTCCGTTGCGCTTGAGAAGAAAGTGGCGCTTTCGCGCGTGGTCCTCACTACCAGCGCCGGGGACATCACTATCCACCTCGACCGACGCAACGCTCCGATTGCGTCGAGCAACTTCGCGCAGCTATCCGCTTCCGGTTTTTACAACGGCACGCGTTTCCACCGTGTCGTCGATGGTGTCCTGCTCCAAGGTGGCGATCCGCTTTCGCGGGAGAACGATCGCAGTCTCTGGGGGACGGGCGGCGCGGGCTACGTTTTCGAGGACGAGAATACCGACGCAGAGATCATGCGTGGTGTTATGGTGATGGCTAACAACGGACGGCCCGACACGAATAGCAGTCAATTCTTCATTGTGACGGCGACGAGCGCGCCTCAGCTTGAGGGGAAATATACTGTGTTCGGGAACGTAACCGACGGGATCGACGTGGTGGAGAAGATCATGGCGCGCGAGAAGGATGCGAACGGTTACCCGAAGTTCCCGGTTGTCATTCGCTCGGTAGCACTCAAATGACGATTACGCACTAGCGCCGCGCAAAAAGTCCGCATAGGGCATTTCCTTCTTGCCTTCAGGGATGACGCGATCGATCACGAACTGGTCGCCATCGATGTGTGCTTCGGTGATCTTAATGCGCCTCTCGCTTCCATTGCTCTTCGCCATCATCCATGCGCCGGGCCATAGATCGTACGCCTTTACTTTTTTCAGATTCAACATTGCGGGATCCGAGATCGAGATCCGGCCATCCTCTTTTGAGATCTTTTTCGTGTGGGTCGCCAGGGTATGATCCTGCGGGGTCGACACGATCTTTCCCTCTACCCATGGCGCAAGCATGCGTGCGAGGAGCTTCCCGCCGCCGCGCGCAAGCGTTTCTTCGAGTTCGCTCGCCTTCGGCGGCCACGATCCAATATCTGCCGCCTCCTGAGCGAGGATGTCACCGTGATCGAGCTCGACGTCCAAAAGCATGATCGTCACCCCAGTTCCAATCTCATCGGAGAGGATCGCGCTTTCGATCGGCGAAGGTCCGCGAAATTTCGGAAGAATCGACGGGTGGACGTTGAGTGTGCCATGAGGGGGAATGTCAAGAAGTTCTTGCGGGAGGATCTTGCCGTATGCCGCGACAATGAAGACGTCCGCTTCAGCGCGTTTCAAAGTCTCGAACAGCTCCGTGTTTCCCTTCACCCGCGCTGGCGCAAGGACGGGCACTTGGCGCTTTTTCGCCCACTCTTCTACCTCGGAAGGGGTGAGGATGAGGTGCCGGCCCTTGGGTTTGGGTGGCGCTGTCACAATCAAAGAAGGGGGGTATCCAGCCTCTTCGAGCTCGTCGAGCACGATCGCGGCGAATTTCGGAGTGCCGAAGAAGACGAAACGAGGGGTCATGCTGAGGCAGTGCGGCGTCTCTCGAGCTTTTCGAGATCTTCGGGCGGGATCTCCTCGATGTCCTTCGCGGTGTCGAGGAAGAGGATACCTTTGAGGTGATCGGTCTCATGCTGAAAGATCTGCGCGAGTAGCCCGGACGCGCCATAGGTGAATCTCTTGCCGCGCTCGTCGCGCGCCTCGACGGTCGCCTTGTCGTATCTCGGAACTTTCCCGTAGAGCCAGCGGACGGAAAGGCATCCTTCGGGCACCCAGATGCGCTTCTTCGATGTTTTCACGATGCGCGGGTTGATGAAGACCTTATCGGCGTATACCGATCTTTTTTCCGCATGCTCGGGGTTGTCCTCAAGCTCGAACGCTCTTCGTGAGACGATGAAGATCTGTTTCGAGACCCCGATCTGCGGCGCGGCGATCGCGACCCCGTCGTCGCATGCGTCAAGGGCGTGCTTCATGTTCGAGATGATCCGCGCAAGGGTCTTGCCCCCGAATTCATCCTCCTGAACGGGCGCGGCATGTTCTCGAAGGGCCGGATGCCCCTCTTGGACGATCTCTTTCGGCGTGATAAGCAGCATAGCGATATTGTACAGAAAATCTCTTAAGACGCGAGAAAAAACCGCCCTAAGATCGAAGTCTTAAGGCGGTTCAAACGAAAAGCCGGAATTGCTTGGCACCGTCGAGCGCAGTAACGATGAGGATAACCTCCCCGCCTTTTTGCCGAAGGAATACCTCCTTGGCCAGCGCGGCCGCATCCGGGGCGAAATCCTTGACCTTCCGAAGCGAGATCTGGCGAATATGCCAATCGATATAGCCCCGTTCCTCGAGAAATCCGGCGATCCTCTGGTGCGCGATCGGGATCGAGTTCTCCTCTAAGATCTTGCGGATCACATCGACGTCAGTTTGAAACGGCAGGTTTTTTCGGCGAGCGCTCTGGCGGAGATGTTCCATCGCGCGAATGAATGCGTTCTTCGCGCTCGAGATCCCTCTCCAACGCAGGATCGGACGCTCGTCTGCGGCGAGACGTTTCAGTCCGGTCAAAACTACGTATGCCGCGCTCTTATGAGAGAGCCCGGCCATATGGTGCGCCATCATGGCTTGCTCCTCAAAGTTGAACGACTCATTTCGTTTTACACCGTTTTCGCGAATTCGCAAGACCGCGGCGGCGTGCGTTGGGTGAGACAAGCGTAACGCCTCAAATGGTAGGAATTGAGCCGTTTTCACCGACAGGTATATATAAGATACTGAGAACGAGGAGGGATTCCTCATCACTTCGCAATATCGTATTTCCCCTTCCAGCTTCTTGCGACTTACCGTACCTTCGTTGTCGTTCGACAACGAACTAGGTATGCGAGATGATTGTCGAACGACAATAAAGGTACGATGAGGAAGTGGTCGCTCGGAGCACTGGATCATCAAACACACTGGACATACCTCATGGTGAATACGGCTGGTACAGCTGCTAGATCACACTCTCTGGATCGATACGGACGACGATCTCTGGGGGGAGTGCCTTGATGCGTGCGATGATGGTTTCATCGGGCCATTTCTCGGTCGGAATGGAAAGCAGCGCATGCATGCGATATTTACCCTTCGTTCGCGCGATGAATGCGGGGAAAGCGACTGGGTGGAAATCCGAGAAGGTGTGTTCCACTGTTTCCATCGCTGCCACGCCGTCCTCCTGCTTCCCCTCAAATGTGAATTTGATGAAGACGCTGAACGGGGGATAGTCGAAACGCTTGCGTTCCTCCATCTCGCCACGGAAGAATTCTGCGATATTTCCGGAGAGCGCGAGAGAGAAGACATCCTTCGGGTCGTCGCGGGTCTGGAGCAGCATCGCGCGCTCTGTCTTCGCGCGGATGGAGAGCAAAAGGCGGAAGATGCGCTCGGTGATGCGAAAATCAGGGATGGTAAGAAGTGAGTTGACGGAAAGAATGGCGCTGTACTCGATCGGTTCTGTGAGATATGGGAGTGCCATCTCTGTCCCCAATAAAACACTTCCGGGCGTTTCGTAGAATTCGCGTGTCCGCTCGAGCGCTTCCTTATGCGTCGAGACCGAATCTCCATCGAGGCGAAAGACCGGCATATCGGGATACCGCTTCTTGAGCGCCTCATGCGCTTGTTCGATCCCGATCCCCAGGGGAACCATGCGCCAGCCGCCGCAATGCGCACAGGTAACGTCCGAGTCGCGTTCCATGCCGCAACGATGACAAAGAAATACCCGTTCAGGTTCCTCATCGTTCCCGCGTTTCTTCTCGTGGAGCACCATCGGTGCGCTACAGCGGACGCAATCGAGGACGGTGCCGCAATCGCCGCATACCGTCATTGGGGCATATCCTTTCCGCACTGCGAGGACGAAGAGGTGTGTACCGTGTTCGCGATGTTCTTCGATCAGGTCGACGAGTTCGGGGGAATAGATGGCGACACGGCCGGTCGCTGGCTGCTCTCCCGTCTTGCGCATGTCGACAACGTCGTGCTTCGCGGTCGAAAGGAGGCGGAACTTCGGCCTCGCGAGCGCATGGATCTCGCCCTTCTCGTGGCGCGCGAGCGTCTCAACCCGAAGGAAGATGTCGCCATAGATGACGCGCGCGCGGATTTCACCCGCGTATGCGTTCACGAAATGCCTCAGATCGATGAACGGGCGCGCGGAGAGCTTGTACGCATGCGAAGATTCTTTATCGAGGATGATGGCGCCGATATCGTGGCGGGGAAGAGAGAGGAAGAATGCGGTCGCGATGACGAGGACGGGGTGCGCGTCGTTCGTCGCTTTCTCCCACCGCTTATTGAGTTCGCGCGCGCTGAGTCCGCCGTGGAGAACGAAAGTGTAGTCGCGGATGCCGCGCTCGAGCGACTGGTAGACATGCTCGATATCCTGTTGCGAAGGGAGGATGAAGAAGACGGAGAGACCCTTCGCGAACATCTCCCGAATAAGGCTCTTGTACGCCGCTAGCCGCTCTTCGTCGACATCCTGAAACGCGATCTCCTCGTGATAGATATCGCGCTCGTTCGGGGTTCGTTCAGAGCACTGCGACGTTTCGCTATCGTGCGGGAGAGAAAAGAGTGCCTGGGGAACGACACTGAAGAGCGTAGCGCCCATGCTCGCTGCGTGATATGCACTGGTCGTCTCGATCGCTCGTATGAATTCCGGCGAGAAGAAGGGACGCGACTGCACCTGCTCGAGTTTCTTCAGCGACCATTCAGCAGATTTGATATCGGCCTTCGCTTCCTTGGCGGAAACTGAGGAAAGGACGATCGCACGGATGCGTCTCCCCTTGAGGGGAACGTTCGCTAGCGCTCCCCGGGGGAGTTCGGAAGCACTGAAATAGGAGAGCTCGTCGAGGGGGATCCCGCGGGAGATGGGGATGACGGTCACGACATACATAGGGCCATGATAGCACAGGGGAGGGAAGGTTTGTCGCCGGGGCGCATTCCCGTTATCATGTGCGCATGTCATATTTTCGCATCGAGGGTGCAGTGGGGAAACGGACCTTGGGAGGGACGATCGCAGTGGGTGGTGCGAAGAACGCGGCAGTGAAGGCCATCGCGGCATCGGTCCTCTTCGCCGACTCGCTCACGATCGAACGTC
>DKBN01000017.1 GCA_002451235.1 Patescibacteria group bacterium UBA6899 | reverse complement strand
GAGAAGATGCTCGAGGGGATCGCGGACCTGCGCGACGAGTCCGACCGCGAGGGGATGCGCATCGTCGTCGACCTGAAGAAGGACGTGCAGCCGAAGATCGTGCTCGGCAACCTCTACAAGCACACCCAGATGCAGACCACCTTCGGGGTGATCGCCCTCGCACTCGTGGACGGGCGTCCCCAGGTGCTGACGCTCCGGCAGATGATCGACCACTTCATCAGGCACCGGAACGAGGTGATCGTCCGCCGCGCGAAGTACGAGCTCGACGAGGCGGAGAAGCGCGCGCACATCCTCGAGGGCTACATCATCGCGCTCGACAACATCGACGAGATCATCAAACTGATAAAGGCGTCAAAGGATACACCGACCGCGCAGGCGAATCTCATGTCGAAGTTCAAGTTCTCTGAGCGGCAAGCGGCTGCTATCCTCGACATGAAGCTTCAGCGCTTGGCAGGACTCGAGCGCAAGAAGGTCGAGGATGAGCTCAAGGAAGTTCAAGTCCTGATCAAGGAGTTAGAGAGCGTTCTCGGAAGTCCGAAGAAGATGATGGGCGTCATCAAGATCGAGCTCGCTGATATTAAAGAGAAATACGGCGACGAGCGTCGCACCAAGATCGTCAAGGGCGGGGTGAAGATGATCTCGGTCGAGGACACCATTCCAGAGAAAGAGACCATCCTCGTGTTCTCAGACGGGGGTTACATCAAGCGCACCGATCCGTCCGAATATCGCACCCAGCGCCGTGGTGGGGTCGGCGTAGTTGATCTCGATACCAAGGAAGAGGATTTCATCCGCATCTTCCTCTCCGCGACCACGCATGAAGATATCCTTTTCTTTACCGATCGTGGGAAGGCCTATCAGTTGAAGGCGTATGAACTTCCAGAGGGCCGCCGCGCGACGAAAGGGAAGTCCATCATGAACTATCTTCAACTTACGCAAGATGAGAATGTGACGTCGATCCTGGCGATGCCCAAGGAGGTTAAGGAGGCGGCGAAACTTTCGCTACTCATGGTCACTGAACGTGGCGTCATCAAGCGTGTCGCTGCGGATTCGTTCAAAGATGTCAGACGCAGCGGTCTGATCGCGATCAAACTCCAGCCTGGAGACCAGCTGCTTTCGGCGAAATTTGTCGAGGACAAAGATGAAGTGTCTTTGGTCACCGAGTTGGGGCAGTCCATTCGCTTTAGGGCCTCTGATGTGCGCGAGATGGGGCGTAACGCGGCGGGCGTGCGCGGGATGAAATTGAAAGGGAAGGATCGTATCGTGACCGCAGACGTCGTGAAGTCTGCTTATAAACATCCGCTCCTTCTTGTGATAAGCGAGCAAGGATATGGAAAAATGACCAAACTCTATGAATACAAGGTGCAAAAGCGTGGCGGGTCCGGCATCAAGANNCCGCGAACGTGACCGCCAAGACCGGGAAAGTCGTGTGTGGGATAGTGCTGCCGGACCAGGATGGGGAATTGGTCGCGATCTCAAAACAAAGTCAGGTCATCCGTGTGCCTCTTAAGGAAATATCCGTGCTTGGCCGCGCAACGCAGGGGGTGAGGATCATGAAGTTGCGTCCCGGCGACGCGATCGCATCCCTGACTGCCCTCTGATACAACCTCGTATTTCGGCGCGACCTCCCCGCGCTTCCCTCAAGAAGTCCTTTCAATCGGAATACCCTCGTATCGGTCAGGATTTCATGAGTTTTTGGCAAAAACAAACCGCCGTGCGCAAGGCTCGGCGGGAAATTGGAGAATTTCAGATCAATTCACTTCTTGAATAGAAGACGAATCCTCGCCCACATACGGTCGAGAAAGCCGACCTGGTAGACACCGTTTCTATCTATGTCCATAGCAAGCAGGAAATTCTCCAACTTCTCTGCCTTCTTTGGGTTGTTTGGGTAGATCGTTTTCGCATGATGCTTCACGCGCCCTACGATCGAAACCCAGTGCGATGCGGAAATAGCCATCTCAACTCCCCATGATCAAAGTTACTTCTGCCATACTCATGCTTCCCTATTTTGCTGTCAATGAACTGCAGCGAAGTTGACCCTTGTTGAGGGTGGAGTTAATATCGACATTAACAGTGTGGTATGTGGACGGCTCGATCGCATGATCGAGCCGTTCGTCATTTTCATAGGAAAAAAACAAGGCATGAAGTCTATAATGGCATGCGAAAGAACTGGCTGACCTGGGATCAAACATTAAGAAACGATCTACCGCCTCTCTAGGATCTGAATGATCTTGTCGAGTTTCTCGATCTCAAGGCGGGAGAGATGTTTTTGGAGCGCCTCGATCTCTTGTTTCGCGATGACATTGGTTTCGAAATCCTCAAGCGCTTGCGCTCGGTCACGCTCATTCTGGCGGTTCTGGCTCATCATGATGATGGGCGCGGTATATGCGGCCTGCAGGGAAAAGACGAGATTGAGGAGAATGAACGGAAACGGGTCCCATCGATGTATGTATCCATAAATATTGATCGTTATCCACAATGTGACGATGATCGTTTGTGCGATGATGAATGCCCACGAACCGAGTATGGACGCTATCGTATCCGCGGCGCGTTGCGCTAAACCAAGAGATTCCGTGTGTTTTTCATGCCACGTCTTGTGAGCGCGTTCCATTCCCGAATTATACCCATATTCCCGCATCGGAACAGTGAAAGGGTGTATAATCATTCCATTAGTCGCATCAGATACGCGCGTTATGGGACGAGGGGATCATCGTATCCGCAAGGAGAAAAAGAAGCCGAAGAAGAACAAGCAGTGAGCCGGGGAAGCACCGCTGAAGTGATCTGCCCAGCAATGCCTGGGGATTTCGGCATATGCGCCAGATATCTCCGGTGGTATAATTCCTCTATGTTTTCCGAGCCGGAGAGCAATATCGAGCAATTGGGCCTCAAAGAGGGGGAGGTCGTGGCCGATTTTGGGACTGGAGGAGGTGCATACGCCTTTGCCGCAGCGAAAGCGCTCAAAGGCAGCGGCCGCGTCTATGCGGTCGATGTGCAGAAGGAGCTTCTTACCAGACTCCAGAATGGTGCGAAAGAACAAAAACTCGGTAACGTCGACGTCATCTGGGGAAATCTCGAACAACTCGGTGGGACAAAGCTTCGCGATCAATCATGCGATGTCGTTATCATGTCCAATGTCCTCTTTCAGAACGAGAAAAAAAAGACGATGATCGAAGAGGCAAAGCGCGTATTGCGCCACGGCGGCCGGCTACTCGTCATCGATTGGACGAATTCGTTCAATAATATGGGCCCACACTCTAAGGACGTTTTCCCCGAACAGGCGGCGCGGGCGCTGATCGAACCGCTCGCGTTCACCTTCGAGCGCGCGATCAATGCGGGAAACTTCCATTACGGCATAGTCTTTCGGAAGGGACTGTTCATTCAGCAACAGAACGTGAAAACTGTGGCCACACAAAATACAAGCGTATGAAAAAGACCTCACCGTTCCAGCTCGTGATTACCGGTATCTTTGGAGCGATGGTAATCGCCGGGATCATCTTTTTCATGAATCAACCCAAAGGTAATGGCAATAGCCAGCTGGCGGGTATAGGTGGAACGGTCACCATTTGGGGGACATTCCAGCATAATCCCAAACTTGACCAACTGATCGTCGATTTCAATAGCCAGTACCAGAAATCCTTCGCGATCAAATATGAATACAAGGATCCCGCGACATTCGACACCGATATCGTCGAAGCGCTCGCGAGCGGAAAGGGGCCGGATATCTTGCTCCTCCCTGATAATCTTGTACTTCGACACTACGATAAGATCATTCCGATCAGCTATACCCCGAATTTCGGACAACGAGAGTACCTCAATACGTTCGTGCAGGCGAGCGATATCTACCTTCGTCCTGAAGGGATGGTTGCGTTCCCGTATGCGATCGATCCGATCGTGATGTATTGGAATCGAGATCTGTTCACGAACGCTTCCATCGCTGAGCCGCCGAAATATTGGGATGAATTCCTACTTTTGGCTCCGAAGCTTACCAAGACCGACAGCTCATTCAAGATCACGCAAAGCGCGGTCGCGTTCGGAGAATATGATAATGTGAAGAATGCGAAAGATATTCTCGCGATGCTATTCCTTCAGACCGGTTCCAAGATTGTTGATTTCACCGGTTCGAAGCCACAGGTTGCTTTAACCACTCTTTCGAACGGAGCGAAGAACCCTGGGGTCGAGTCTGCGCTCCGCTTCTTCATGGATTTCTCGAACCCCCAAAAGTCCATCTACACCTGGTCGCTGTCGCGCGATAATTCGGAGCAGGAATTCCTCAATGGGGATCTCGCGGTCTACTTCGATTATGCAAGCGCCTATGGCCGCCTGAAACAAAGGAACCCGAATCTGAACTTTGATGTCGCTATGGTGCCGCAATTACGCGATGCGACCGCTCAGACCACCCTCGCGCGCCTCCATGGACTCGTGGCCATGAAAGCGTCGAAGAACATCACCACTGCGTTCGCTGCCATTCGGCTATTACTGGATCAGAAATATGCTCAGCAATTCGCTGATAGTTTTGACCTTCCTCCGGTGCGCCGCGACCTGCTCTCGAAACGTCCGAACAATGCGGCGATGGCCGTTGCGTATGATTCCGCGTTGCGGAGCAGGACCTGGCTTGACCCGCGACCCTCCGAAACGGATGCGGCATTCACGAGTATTATCGATGGGATCACATCGAACAGAATAGGGACAGGCGATGCTGTGGGAGAATTAGAATCAAGGCTCACGTCTCTAGTCGGACAATTCCAAGGAATATGAATTTTAAAATAAAGAAGCGCGGTACGATATCTGCCATTTTCGTGGTATTTTTGCTTGTCTTTACTGTTTTTCCCTCCCTGTCTTTCGCGACTGTCACATGTGATAGTAATGGGTATGTCAGCGGGTCACTCGTCCCGTGCGGGAACGATTGCAATAATGACGGGGTCGTCAAGAATATGACTGGCGGCGGATTACCACCGGGAACAGATCACGAAGAATGTACGTTCGATACATTAGTTACGCTCGCGCAGAACGTGATCAATTTCCTCATCTTCTGGCTCGCGGCGCCGATCGCGGCGGTCATGTTCATGTATGCAGGGTTCCTTATGTTGACCAACAATGGAAACGAGGCGAAGGTGACGCAAGCGAAGGCGATCTTCGGAATGGTATTCTGGGGGCTTGTCGTCACGATCGCCGCGTGGCTCATTATCACGTTTATCCTTGATTTTTTTAGGGTCGGAAGCGGCTTCCGTCAACTGATATGAAAAAGCTCTCTCACGTTATTCGTCTCATGCTCGTCGCTGCAGCTGCGTCGCTACCAGTCATTCTGTTTGCCGCTGATACGTTCGATAATCCCGTTGGCCTGAATGCGAATGGCGTAGCGATCGACACCGTCCCAAAGTTCCTGATCGCCCTGGTGCAAGGTGCACTCGTTCTCTTAACGCCGCTGATCGTCGTGTTTTTCGTCTACGCTGGTTTCCTATTCGTCACCGCGCAGGGGAATGAAGCGAAACTTGAGAAAGCAAAAAGAACGGTCTTCTGGTCGGTCATTGGCGCACTTCTCATCGTAGGAGCCATCGTCCTTTCCGCGGCTATTTGTCACACCATCGTCCAACTCGGCTCGACGACCAATTCTTGTATCATATGAGACATCTTCGCTCCATATTTCCCACACTTGCCGCGCTCTATATAGCAACGCCGTTCCCTTCGTTCGCCCAGACGAGACTTGTCAATCCATTCGACCCCAATATCGGTTCGATCAATGACCTGATCGATATCCTGATTAAGATCATGTGGCTGGTCGTCATGCCGCTCCTTGTCGTTGCCCTCGTTTGGGCTGGATATCTCATCGTTTCCGCGCGCGGAGACGAGAAGAAGCTCACGCTCGGGAAACGCGTACTGATCTGGACTCTGGTCGGCGGATTGATCATCGTGGGAGCGAAGGTGATCAAGGATGTCATCATCGGCACGCTCCAGCCGTTCAATGCCGCCATTTGAACGAATTATGAAGCGATATCGCACGCCCATCATAAGCTCCGCTCTCCTCTTCCTCTCGCCGTTGCTTGCATCCGCCCAGCTGACGAATTTCATGGATGTGTCGGAATTCGTCTTGAAAGTCATCCGCGGTGCTGCCAATATCCTTTTCGCGCTCGCCGCACTCGGACTCATCTATGGCGTGATCGTGTATTTCGCGAATTCAGGGAACCCGCAGAAGCGCGAAGAGATCAAGCCGTATCTTTTCTGGGCGGTGATCGGGGTCACGGTCATGCTCGGTATCTGGGGATTCGTCGGGATCCTCTACGCGAGCTTATTCGGCGGCGGGAGTTTCGGGATCCCGTTCTTGCATACCCCGACCTGATAGTTCGTTACCTGCGGGTGCGCGGCTAAATTTATTCCTCATACATCTGCTACATCTATGAATATCTTCGATCTTCTGGGCGGCATCATGACCTATATCGGGAAGTTGCAGGGCCTTTTTTGGGCGGTGGCGGTGATGCTCTTTCTCTGGGGTCTGGTCAAATTCATGAAGAACACGGCCGATACCGAGGCGCATGAGGAGGGGAAGCATCTCATGGTCTGGGGGATCATCGCCTTTTTCGTTCTCGTCTCGCTCTGGGGTCTGGTAACATTCATACTCAATACTGTCATGCCTGGTTTCCCCGGGGGAGCGATCAATTTCGTTGACAAGAACGGTGCGACCATGTGAATTCTGGCCATTTGGCGTAATTCACAGGTAAATTTTGCCCATATTGCCAGGTCGTTCATGTCGCCGTACAATGAACTCATAGCGAAATCGGTCGCAATTATTATCAGTTTTCAAACGCTCATATAAGCATTTATGAAGAAATTATCAGTCGGAATCGTTGGGGCGATCGGTGTTCTTCCGATGTTGGCGTTCGCCGGCCTCAATGAATTTATCGCCCAGCTGAATATTTGGATCGGGTACATTATCCCGCTTCTCATTTCTTTTGCGGTGGTGCTCTTCCTCTGGGGGTTGGTCAAATTCGTCGCCAACGCGAGCGATGAAGGAAAGCGTCAGGAGGGCAAGGATCTCATGATCTGGGGATTGATCGCGCTCTTTGTGATGATCGCCTTCTGGGGCATCGTCGGCTGGATCCAGACGACATTGGACCTTAACAACACCGCGGGTGTAATTGTGGGCCCTAGTGGAACAGGCAACGTGTTGCCTACCTAGTGTGATTTCCCCAAAAAAAGACCCGGAAACGGGTCTTTTTTGTTTTCGATATCCGGTTTATACTAAGATCATGAGAGACTTGATGCAAAGAATCACCTTCTTCCTTGGCTACATGCTGTTTGCCTCAGTAGCGCAGGCGGCAACTGTCCCACAATCTGTTTTGAACCTTGTGGGAGTATTTTCGGGGACCATCCTCAATCCGATCATCGCGATCCTCTTCGCCTTGGCTTTGGCCTCGTTCTTTTACGGCATCGTTCTCTATATCTGGAATCCTGGGAATGAAGAGCTCCGCGAGACAGGGAAGCGCAGCATGTTCTGGGGAGTCGTGGGGATGACGATCATGGTCTCAGCGTTCGGGATACTGAATTTCCTTATTAGCTCGATCGGGGCGGATTCCTCGATCATGAATAATGTTTAGTGTCTATATGACAAATTTAGACGATCTTATTTCAAAGATAACTGGCTGGATCGGTGCTATCATCCCGCTGTTATTCAGTTTTGCCGTCCTCTTTTTCCTCTGGGGCTTGGTGAAATTCATGATGAATGCTGGTGACGAGAAGGCGCAAGAAGAAGGGAAGCGCGTCATGGTCTGGGGGGTCATCATCCTCTTCGTGATGTCGACATTCTGGGGCATCGTTGCCTTCATGCAGGATACGGCGGATCTTCCCAGCTCGGGAGCGACCGTTCCGACCGCGCCGACGATCGTACCGATCCGGTAAAAGAAAGGGTTAACTAACCTTTCTTCC
>DKBN01000056.1 GCA_002451235.1 Patescibacteria group bacterium UBA6899 | reverse complement strand
ACGCCCGCACGTGAGCGGCGCATTGCGTTCGAGATCACTTCAAGCGCTTTCTCTTGCCCGATCACGAGCTGCTTCAGAAGTTCTTCGAGCCGCATAAGCCTATCCCGCTCCTCGCCTGTGATCTCTCCGACCGGGATCTTCGTCTTCTCGCGCACGAAATTGAGCACATCGAGCTTCTTCACTAGGTGCCCACCGTGTTGGAGCATATACGGGGTCAATTCATCCAAAAGATCGAGCGCTTTGTCCGGCATGACTCCGTTAGAAAAATAGTTCTCGGCACTCTTTAAGATCTCAACGACCGCCGGATAGGTAAAATAGATGGGGTGGCCCCGCTCGACACGCTCGGCTGTCTCCTCAAGGATCCGCAGAAGTGATTCCTCCGGGGGTTCCTTAAGAAGGATCGTTTCGAAACGCTGCATGAGCGATGCGTTTGGTTCGATGATCTCATGATACGCACTGGTATCCGCGGTCGCTATGAATTGGATCTCTGCGGCACGCAGGTAGGGGTCGATAAGACCCATGACGTCGGAATCGAGAGCACGCCCCCCTTGAATGAACCCGGGAAGATCCTCCAGGACAAGAATGATGTTTCCCGCTTTCGCGGCGTCTGTGAACACCCTCAAAAGCTCGGTCTCGAGTTCCTGTTTCGATCGCATGCCGGCGATCAAACGCTTCGCGTCGAGCGCC
Source organism: Patescibacteria group bacterium UBA6899 (assembly GCA_002451235.1). Classification (GTDB taxonomy): domain Bacteria; phylum Patescibacteriota; class Minisyncoccia; order Phycocordibacterales; family UBA6899; genus UBA6899. Next base: position 16,104 of record DKBN01000056.1, on the reverse strand, counting down.
ATGACGCGCTTATGCGCAAGTGCTGGGTTGGTATAGCCGTTCATGATATCGCGCGCAAAATCGAGGATGACATCCATCTTCCCGGTTCCCTCTTCCCCAGCAATGATCGCATTGGCTTCTTTGGAGCGGGAAAGCACCACTTCAAGCTGCTTGATCTCTTCGTTCCCGTAGACGAAGCGGAAGTTCGAACCTCCGGAGATCGCTCGCCGCGAAATGTCCGTTCCATATTTCCCCAGGAGAAACGCTCCTCCGTAGGCGAAATCAGCGCCGAACGCCGGGCTCTGCCCGAGATTCACCTTCCCCCACCATCGTTCGCGTTGCTTGCGCCGTTTGATATCGCGCTCCACCCATTCCGCAGCACCCAGGAGTTCGCGCTCGCGGATCCCGAGCTGGAATAAGAATTGGTAAAAGTCTGCGTCCTTCGCAAGCAGCAGCCGCGATAGGTCGAACAGTGTGAAGGTTGTCCGCAATTCGTTGAACGCCTCGCGAAAATCAACGACATGAACGCGTCCTCGAAGATATTCACCAATGGTCTGATCGGCAATGCCGGAGCGATGGAGGATCGCTCGTCCATATGAACTCTGTGAGAAACTTCCGACAAGATCGCCGTTTCTTGTGTGCCAGTAAACGTCGCAGGTCTCGAAGTTCGGCGTCGAATACGGCGTCTGTGCTCCGGTCTTTCCACGCTCCAATAATGCTTCAACAAGATAATATTGTGAGTTCCGGTACCATCCGAGCATGCGGTTCAGAAGCCAGATGATAAAGGAGAGAAGGAGGACCACGTTGACCGCGCGGCTCTCAGGGTCAAGCGGCATTGCGTGTCCTCCAAACACCGGTATAACGCCCGGGAAACGCACCTCTGTAGGGAGGGATGCTTGCGCAAGCGTTCCTGAAAGGCTTTTCGTACCCTCGCGCATTGGGACGGAAAGATCCGGAAGATCGACATTCCCTAGGGTATGGAGCAGATACGGGACAACGGAAAGAAGCACAGTGAAGACAAGGATCGAGCCACTGATCCTCCCTATCCACCTGCGCACCGCATCTGGGTATATCGCCTCAAGCACAAGAAGCTTGTGGAAACGGTAGTTGGGATCTCTGAAGATGTCGTAGGAGTTCTCCATATCAAGCGTTCAAAACGTTCGGGATCGAGACCAGGATGGAAAGTAGGATCACAGGAAGGAAGAACCACACGATGAGTGCACAGATCCCTACCATCGCGATGAATGTCCAAGAAATGAATGCGATGCATAATAGCGCGAGACGGACAATCGCCCCGACGATCCGCATGATGAGGTTGACAACGGCATCTTCAAGATATCTTCCGGGATCCTTGATCAAGGTGCTTCCTTCTTCCTTTAATCGTTTCCACGGGGAGAAAAGCGTCAAGAGCACTTCCTTGACCGAGAACATATGTCCGACAGCCCAAAGGAAATTCCGGATGAGGTAGGTGATATCAACGACGGCATCAGTATAGTGCCAGCCGAGATAATCCCGGATCAGATAGATCCCGTTCATCGAACCAGTATAACACAGGGCGAACGGGATCTATCGAGTGAAGATCTTATCTCCGAATCTGAGATCGATCTCGTTCACCGTGGATTTGCTCGCGATATCGTTACTTATCGTCTGGATAGCCGCGGAGAGATTACGAACGCTCTCTTTGGGATCCTTGTCGCTTGACCAAAGTATGCTCCAGGGACGGTCTACAACGAACCGAAAGTCGTTCTCTCCGAGATGGACGATCGAGCGCACAGTATATCCCGCATTCTCAAGTTCGGAGGCGAACGCTATGATGCGGTCGAATTGGGACGGCGGAAGGATGAGCGGGACGTCATTCGGACCGGCGACGCCGCTTCGGTTGCTGATAATGCGAATGAACGGATATCCCGCATAGATGGGGCTGTGCGCGAACACCTCTCCCTGTGCGCTCGCGAACCAACACGTCTCCGGTGTGGATGTCGCATCCGCATACTTCGTATCGTCACACCATATGTATGCCGGCACATATTCATATATCGAGATAGCGAGCACCTTTCGGGTTACATCCCCCGATACGTCCCTCACCCACGACGAAAGGTCCTTGATCCCGCGTACGATCGCTCGCCGTGGATAGAGGACGGCATTATCTTTGTAGAACCAGCGCCAAACCCACGCACCAGCGATATTGTTGCGCGCGATCGTTCCTGCGGCATAAGAATCGACTGCGTGCGTGCCGGAAACGGTTATGCGATCGAAACGAAGCACCTGTCTTTCTGTCAACCAGCCGAGAAAAATAAGACAAAGGAACACGACCAGGATGGTCCGGCCAACGATCTCGAACCCACGATCGACCCGCCGCATCCTTGCCCCAGAGCGAGAAAAGGTTCGACGGATCATATGGATACCGGGTAGGTCATCCGATCTCCGACTTCCCCATGTATGGGACGAGCGCAGGGGGGACAGCGATCTTTCCGTCCGCTTGCTGGTAGTTCTCAACGACCGAGACTAGGATGCGTGGCGTCGGTATGGCGGTCGAGTTCAGGGAGTGCGCGAAACGCATCTTGCCATCGGCATCGCGGTAACGCGTATTGAGCCTTCTCGTCTGAAAATCGTGGAAATAGGACGCGGAGCTGATCTCGCGATAGGTCTCCTCGCCCGGGACCCAAAGCTCGATATCGTATTTCTTTACCTGGCCGAGACCGAGGTCGCCGCCACAATTCACGACCGTATGATACGGGATACCTAACAACTCGATGAATTCCTCCGTGTTGCGATTGATCGTCTCGTGCCATTTAACTGACTCTTCATGATTCGCCTTGCACAGAACGACCTGCTCCCATTTGAAGAATTCATGGACCCGGATGAGCCCGCGCGTATCCTTCCCATGCGCACCCGCTTCGCGGCGAAAACATGGCGAGAACGCGAGGAACATGACCGGGAGTTTCTCTTGACCGAGCACCTCGTCCATATGATAGCCCATGGTCGCCACCTCCCCTGTCCCCGCCAGGTAATCGCCGTCCTGCGTCTTATAGAGATCATCCTCACCTTGTGGCAGATATCCGGTCCCCATGAAGGTCTCTTTACGCACCAAGGACGGCACGATCATCGGCTGAAATCCTTTCGAAGAAAAAAACTTGAGCGCCAACTGCCAGATCGCGTTCGCGAGGAGCACGCCATCATTCTTCAGAAAATATCCTCGGAATCCGGAGACCTTCGCGCCACGCTCGAAATCAACCATGTCGTGCGCAAGCATCAGATCGATATGGCTTTTCGGCTTGAAGGAGAATTTCGTCGGCTCTCCCCATTTCTTCACTTCCTTGTTCTCTTTGTCGCTTGCACCGTCGGGGACCGTGACGTCCGGCACGTTCGGGACCTGAAGCATCAAAGTGCGCCAATGTTCCATCACTTCCTTTAATGCTTCTTCCTTCGCGACAAGTGTTTCCTTGAGCTCCTTCATTTCAGAGATCATCCGGGCACGTTCTCCTTTGTCTCCGGTCCTTGAGATCTTGTCACTAAAATCATTTTGTTCTGCGCGCATGCGTTCCACCACAGCGAGCATTTCCACGCGTTCTCCGTCCGCGATAAGCAATTCTTCGATATTGAAATCGATCCGCTTCTTCCGCGCCGCCTCCTTGATGAGGTCAGGATTCTCCCGGATGAACTTGATATCCAGCATAGAGACTATATTATCAGAGAGCATCCCACCTGCAAACCATGGATTACCCTATTGATGCGATCCCGCTCGACGACCTTCCGCTGCGTTTCCGTGAGATCCCGCAGCCACCCGAGAAGATCTGGATACGGGGGAAACTCCCCGACCTCGAACGTCCGACACTCACCGTGGTCGGCGCGCGCAAGCACAGTGAGTATGGGCGCGCCGCATGCGAGCACCTCCTGCGCGGACTCGCGGGAACGGATATCATCATCGTCTCCGGCCTCGCCATCGGGATAGACTCGATCGCACATGACTGTGCTCTCCGTGCCGGGCTCACTACCATCGCGGTCCCCGGATCCGGGCTCGACGACCGAGTGCTTTATCCGCGGCAGAACGTCGCCCTCGCGAAGCGGATCCTCGTTTCGGGGGGATCCTTGATCTCGGAGTTCCCGCCCGAATTCCGTGCGACGAATTGGAGCTTCCCGCAGCGCAACCGCATCATGGCCGGGCTTTCGCATGCCGTTCTCATCGTGGAGGCCGCGCCTCGTTCCGGCACTCTCATCACCGCGCGACTCGCGACCGACTACAATCGGGACGTCTTAGCGGTTCCGGGAGACATCTTCAGCGAGCTTTCTCGCGGGCCGAACACGCTTATCGAACAAGGCGCCACCCCGATATCCTCTTCGGAAGATATTCTTCGCACGTTCGGGATCGAAACCGCGGAACACAGTACCCCGACGATCGCTGATGACACGCTCCCAAAGGAAGAGCGGGATATCCTTTCGCTTCTCGCTACACCAAAAGAAAAAGAAGTATTGGTGAACGAGATCGGACTTCCCGCAAGCGCGGTGCATGTCCTTCTGATGCGACTCGAGATCGCGGGATATATCATCGATGAATCGAATATCATTCGGCGCATCCTTTGACCGTTCGATTTGCAAAAAAAATCCTCGCGTGATACTCATGGGTGCTATGACAAAACGCGCGAGTGAGAAAACACTCGTCATCGTCGAGTCTCCGGCAAAAGCGAAGACCATCGAGAAGTATCTAGGCAGCGAGTATGTCGTACGCGCGTCCGTTGGACACATCCGAGATCTCCCGAAATCGAACAAAAAAGCGATCGATATCGACGCCGGATTCATCCCCCATTACGAGGTAACGCCGGGAAAGGACAAGGTCGTCAAAGAATTGAAGCATCTTGCAGGGAGCGCGAAGAAGATCATCCTTGCGACGGACCCCGATCGTGAAGGAGAGGCGATCGCCTGGCATATCGTCGAAACGCTCGGCCTCAAATATCCGAAACGCATCGTATTCCATGAGATCACTCGATCCGCCATTGAGGAAGCGGTGGCGCACCCTCGCGACATCGACCAGCATTTGCGGCAAGCCCAAGAGGCGCGGCGCGTGCTCGACCGATTGGTGGGATACGATCTCTCTGGACTGATCTGGAAGAAGGTCCGCTACGGCCTCTCCGCCGGGCGAGTGCAATCTCCAGCTCTTCGTATCCTCATGGAGCGCGAGCGCGAGATCCGTGCATTCAAACCCGAAGCTTATTGGAAGATATCAGCAACGGTCGCCGGAGAGAACAAGACCCCGTTCGAACTTCTCTGTGCGCAAGAGCCGACCGATCCGGCGTTGGTCGACCGCATCCTCGCGGAAGGAAAGGTAGGGACATGGAAGGTTTCGGGTATCAAAGAGAGCGAGGCGGCCCGCGCGTCTCGCGCCCCATTCACAACTTCGACCTTGCAGCAGGCGGCATCGACGCGCCTTGGATTCAGCCCGTCGCGCACGATGCAAATCGCACAAAAGCTCTATGAAGCTGGGCACATCACGTATATGCGCACCGATAGCACAAACATCTCGAAGTCCGCACAAACGACAATACTTACGCTTATCCGCGAAACATTCGGGGAGGAATACGCCCAGCCCAAAACCTACCAAACTCGATCAAAGAACGCTCAGGAGGCGCATGAAGCTATCCGACCAACGAATGTGAGCGTGCGATCACGGGGCGCCTCCCCTGAGCAACAGCGCTTGTACCGTTTGATCTGGGCGCGGGCAATCGCCTCGCAGATGACGGACGCTAGGATGCTTCGGACCAAGGTTTCTGCTCGGTTCAGTGACGATGCATCGATCCCTGATTTTGTCGTGAACGGCTCAAGATTGTTGTTTCCTGGATGGCTGAAGGCCGACCCCGATGCTGAAGGCGAAGAGACGATGGTCCCTGCGGTCAAAGAAGGGGAAACACTGGCGCTCCTCGATCTCCGTTCAGAAGAGAAGAAAACCGAGCCGCCGCCAAGATATACGGAAGCGGGACTCGTCAAGGAGCTCGAGAAGCGGGATATCGGCAGGCCGTCCACTTATGCATCGATCATCAAGACGCTCCTTGATCGCGAATATGCGACCAAAGAGGGGAAGGCGCTCGTGCCGACGGACACTGGTGACGTCGTAAGCTCGTTTCTTGAGGCCCACTTCCCCACTTACATATCGGACACATTCACTGCAGAGATGGAACAAGAGCTCGACGATATCGCGGGTGGGAATCGCTCGTATGCCAAGACGCTCAAGGATTTTTATGCGCCGTTCTTGAGGGAGGTCAAGGAAAAGGAGAAGATGGATAAGGCGACGACCCTAGGTGATGCCGACCCATTGATCATATGCCCGAAATGTGGATCGAAGATGGTCATCAAACTTGGGCGAAGCGGAAAATTCCTCTCATGCTCGCGTTTTCCCGACTGCGCTGGCGCACGGACGATAGACGGGAAAGAGCTTGAGGGGCCGAAGCCGATCGGCGAGAAATGCCCGGAATGCGGCAATGACCTGGTCGAGCGTGAAGGCAGATTCGGCAAATTCATCGCCTGCTCCAGCTATCCTAAATGCAAACACATCAAGAAGGATGAGTCTGCCATGATGCTTAATTCGACCGGCGTGAAATGCAATCTCTGTAAAGAAGGCGAGATGATCCCGCGGAAAGGTCGTTTCGGCGTCTTCTATAGCTGCTCGAACTACCCGAAATGCAAGAATGCGATCAAGGCGAAACCGACCGGAAATATCTGTCCTTTGTGCTCTTCTCTCATGATGGAGGGCACGAAAACCATCCCTGAGCGATGCTCGAACAAAGTGTGTCCCAATCACAACCCGCATAAGCTGATGAAATGAGGGGAGCATGGAGCCTGCGCTCCATGCGCTGCGGGTTTTCGTGGGGCGGAGTCATGTTGAGCGAAGCGGAACAGACGAGCCGGGGTCGCGAGCGGCGTAGCCGACTTGTGACCGAAAACCACCCCCGAGCGATGCTCGAACAAAGTGTGTCCCAATCACAATCCGCATAAGCTGATGAAATGGCCCTTGACATCCGTCAAGTTCCTTGTAGTATTTTTCAAGGCAACCATAGGAGGGCGTCGAGATGGTTTGGATCATCATTATTGCCGGGTTAGTGGCTGTGGCAGTGTTTTACTGCACATCTGTAATGAATGAACTGTCCCGCTTCTACAAACGTATCCCAAGAACGTATGTTCCCTTCTCGGTCATCGCGAAACGGGCTGGGATTTTTATTAATGACGAGATGACCATTGAAACGTTCACTCGTATTCATAACCTCGAAGAACGGCTGCTCAAGCTCCGAACGATGGGTCTGATCAAGACCCGGGAAATCCGGGTCGGCATGCGTCACCCAGAGACGATCGAGTTGATGGATTCGAGATATGGAACGAACGGAAAGAAGAAGATGACGGGACTACTTCTGTTGAAAGAACATAACAGAAATTGTTTAGATTTCTGCGGATGGTACTTCGTTACGGATCTGAGCGGACAAGATAAAGAACCGTATTGGGATCTCACTCGCATTGTCTTTCGACGAGCACCGGAAAATGCTCGCGACAAGAAACGACTTGCGAGATTCGTTTCTTACGCTTTACGTTTCGTCTGAACAAGGGGCGCGCAGCAAGCGCGCCTTTTCTTTTTTCTATAAGTTGCAAAACACCTCTTCCCTCTTCATAATCGGATATATGGAGAAACATGAGCGCATCAGAACTGAGAACGAGGTCCTAGAAACGATGCGGCCAAAGCAGACCGATGAGGTCGGGCTTGTTTCTAAGGCCTATCGTTTTTCGGAGAAAGCACATGAAGGACAAAAGCGCTATTCCGGCGACCCATATTTTCTCCACGTATCGAATGTCGCCTATACTCTTGCCGAACTCGGTATGGACGCCCATACGATCGCAGCCGGTCTCCTTCACGACACACTAGAAGATGCCCAGGTCTCCCCGGAAACGATCGAGAGAGAATTTGGGAAAGATGTGCGTTTTCTCGTCGAGGGCGTAACGAAGCTCGGAAAACTCAAATACCGTGGGCTCGAACGCCATATCGAGAGCCTTCGCAAACTCTTTATCGCGACCTCGCGCGATGTTCGTGTCATCATCATAAAACTCGCCGATCGACTTCATAACGTGTCGACACTCCAATACGTTCCAAAGGAAAAGCAGCAACGTATCGCACGAGAGACGCTACAGATCTATGCTCCGATCGCGAATCGTCTTTCTATGGGTCGGATCAAGGGGTATCTCGAAGATTATTCATTCCCTTATGCGTACCCGGAAGAGTATAAGCACGTCCACGGACTCCTAAGAGATCGTGCGAAAGAGACAGAAGAGCGTCTCGAGAAGGTATACCGTAACATCCAATCCGAGCTCGCAAAGGCTGGCATGAAGAACGTGCGTGGCCAATTCCGTATCAAGCGCCTGTATTCGCTTTATAAAAAACTGCAAAAATATGATATGGACATCTCTAAGATCTACGACATCATGGCGATCCGTGTCATTGTCCCAACGGTCGAGGACTGTTACCGCGCTCTCGGGATCATCCATTCACAGTATCGACCGCTCCCCGGCCGCATCAAAGATTACATCGCGTTTCCGCGCCCCAATGGCTATCAGTCGCTACACACGACAATATTCACCGGCGATGGCGGCATTCTCGAGATCCAGCTTCGTACTCCAGAGATGGATAGTGAGGCGACGCTCGGCATCGCATCGCACTTTGTCTACAAAGAAGGGATCGAGCGCAAGAGGGGCGACAAACTCAAAAAACAGCTTGGGTGGGTCGAGCAACTCACAGAGCTTAACCAACAGCTTCACTCGAATGATGAGTATCTCGAGAACTTACAAATGGATTTCTTCGAAGACCGCGTATTCGTCTTCACCCCCAAAGGCGAGGTCATCGATCTTCCGCAAGATTCAAGTCCGATCGATTTCGCTTATGCCATTCACACCGACATCGGCGACCACTGCGCGGGAGCGAAGGTGAACGGAAAATTCGTATCCCTTGATACTCCTCTCAAGAACGGAGACATCGTCGAGATCGACGTCAAAAAGAACGCGAAACCATCGGACAAATGGATCGAGTACGCGAAGACGACGTTCGCGAAACGCCACATCAGAACGCTGCTCCAAAAACAACGTTGATTCAGATGTTGAAATGCTTCACCGAATAGAGGTCCTCTTCTGACGTTTCCATTGCAGCCTGCTGCTCGCTTAAAGATCGGTCGTCATACGCTTCGGCTCCTTCGACGATCGGTGTCTCAGCTGCCGTCATCGGGAGCTGTTCTTCGACCTTAGCGACATCCATTTCAGGCGGCCTTTCAAGGTTGAGCGGCGTCGCTTCCATGATCGAAGTCTTCATATCATCTGCTGATGGAAGGCGCTCTGCCTCTTTTTGTAAACGCTCCAAGAGGGCACGGAGGTCGTTCGGGGTGAAATAATCGATTAGGATCTTCCCGCCGCCCACTTGATGCGGTTCAATGTGAACGCGTGTCCCCAAAGTCTCGGCGAGGGCCTGCTCCATATGCTCCATCTCTGGCGTAAGCGACACCTTCTTTCGGACCCTTTCACGGGCAATGTGTCGTGCGATCTGCTCTGCCTCTCGTACCGTAAGTTTCTTAAAAATGATCTCTTTGAATAGTGTCGTTTGTTCTTCTTTCCGGTCGACGAGCATCATCAGGGTGCGCGCATGCCCCTCCGAGATCTTGCCTGTCTGTAGTGCCGTGAGGATGTCCTGCGGAAGCATGAGGAGGCGCAGGGTGTTCGAGACGTACTCACGACTCTTCCCTACCTTCGCGGCGATCTCTACATGCTTGAGTTCGAATTCGTTCGCGAGACGCGCGAACGCCATGGCACGATCGACAGGATTCAGGTCCTCGCGCTGAAGATTCTCGATGATCGCAAGTTCGAGTTTCACGCGTGAATTCTCTGCTCCGATCTTTATCAGAGCTGGTACTTTCATCACACCGGCGATCTTGGCAGCGCGCAAACGACGCTCTCCGGCGATCAACTCGTAATCCACTTCCATTCCGCCGTCTTCCTTCGGTGTCTCATGCCGCGTTACCACCAAGGGCTGGAGTACACCGTACATGCGGATCGATTCTGCGAGATCACGCAAATGATGTTCGTCGAATTCCTTGCGAGGCTGGTAGGGGTTCGGCTTGATCTTCTCGACCTCGATCCAAAAAATCGCATTGTTCTCGAATTCGTTGTTCATGGGCGTATTGTAGCATAGACCGCAAAATGCGAGTTGTGAAAAATTAGAGGACTAGTGCAGAAGTGGGACTCGTCGACCACGTCGGCGGATATTTTTCGATATCAAGGACTCGATAACGAAAAGTCTTTCTCGCCCCACACAGAAGCACGCAGGTGCTTCTTCTCCGATGCCGGAGGTGGGACTCGCCGACCACGTCGGCAGGTACTTTTCGATCTCGAAGACTCGATAACGAAAAGTCTTTCTTGCCCCACACAGAAGCACGCAGGTGCTTCTTCTCCGATGCCGGAGGTGGGACTCGAACCCACACCCCTTACGGGACACGATTTTGAGTCGTGCGCGGCTGCCATTACGCCACTCCGGCAATATGATGATTATACCGAACCCAGTCACGAATCACTAAGTCGCTCTGCTCCTAAGTGTTCGCGACCCCGCCTCGCGGTCGCAAGCGACATCGCTCCGGCCTTGCGGCGCAGTTCGAGACAAGCAGTTGTCTCGAACCGATCGCGCCTCACCCCTTGCGGGACACGATTTTGAGTCGTGCGCGGCTGCCATTACGCCACTCCGGCAATATGCAAAAGTCTACATGAGCATCATGAAAAATAAAAGCATTGATTTCTTCCACAAAAACGGATATAACTTCCTTTGACTTTGTTCCGGATAGGAGGGAGGATGGACATCGAGAATGTGAAGAAGGACCGCCCACGCATCTTGCAAGCGCTCGAGAAACACTGTTTATGCATTGGGGATATCCAAGAGATCATCAAGGATCGGTTCCGCAAGCACTACCACACGGACCTGATCGATGCAGGGATTGCTGCGCTAGTCGCTGACGGGTATGTTCGGCTGGCAGCACCCGACGGCCAGTCTCCCCGATGCTATGAATTGACAAAGAGGGGCGGGAAGATTGTCGCACAGATCAGATGCCTTGCGCGAGAAGGGCATCCAAGGGCTATCGAATTACTCGGCCCCACATTCAGCCCGAACATGTGAACTTCTTTAACGGCGCTCAGAAGGGCGCTGTTTTGTTTTTCTATATCCACGGAGTGTTCTTCCTCAGCCCAACAAACTCTTGTATGCTCGCTAGATGAGAAGATATCTGGAAGCGCTATCACAGAAGTTACTTTCGATCCATGTCACCCCCGAACAAGAAGAACGGCTACTCCTTGTCCTCAAGATCGTTTCCATCACAATGATCTTCATCGCGTATGCTGCAAAATCCTGGCTCTTTGTCGACCCGGACTTTGGTTGGCATCTCAAGACCACCCAAGATTATTATACGAATTCTATTTCCGTTCCTCGATCCGACCCGTATTCCTACACGATACCGACATACCTCTGGGTCGATCACGAGTGGCTCGGGCATGTCGTCTTAGCACGGTTGCTTCCTATTCTCCCACTAGGAATGATATCGATCCTTGCTGGGATACTTTTCGCTCTTCCGTTCCTCTATTGGACCCTAAGAGCAAGAAGCATGATCCATATATTTTTCATCAATTGCTTCGCGTTCCTTATGATCGGGATCATCGGACTGCGTCCGCAGGTCTATTCCTTCTTGCTGTTCTTTGCCATCGTGGAGATCCTAGATATCGCGCTCAAAAAGGAGTCGCGGCGATTGTTGCTTGCGCTCGTTCCCCTCTTCCTCCTTTGGGCGAACACACACGGTTCATTTGTGGGGGGGCTCGCATATCTTTCTTTCTATTGGATCGGGAAGGTCGTCATCTCGCGAGCGTGCTCGTCATTCGATCGTATATTCCTCGCGGTCATCATTTCTTGCTTTGGCATAACATTCCTAAATCCGTACGGCATTGGTATGTGGGTAGACATATATCGCGCGTTTACGACCCCCTACCTCAAATATATAGCGGAATGGCAATCGGGACTTCTCTATGCATCCTTCTCGGGGGGGATGCTTCTCGGTGCACTTTTCGGAATTGGAAGAACGGTATGGAAAGAAACCCCAAAGACACAGATGTTCCCCCTTGGATTCCTTTTTGTGAACTATATGCAACATGTGCGCATCGTGACCTTCTTTTATACCGCGATCCAGCCACTCCTTGGAGAGATGACCTTCAATGCGGAGCAAAGATTCCTCTCACAGATCGACCAAAGGATCCGAGGAATCGCGATCTCCATAATGATGCTGTTGGCTGCAGCACCGATAGTATTTCTTTCTTTCACGAGCGACATCTCCTCTCCTTTCACCCCGCCCATCGACGAGATTAGAGCATATGCGGCCAACATCGCTCCGCGCGTTGGCGGAAGATTATTCAATGATTATGGGATCGGCGGTGCAATTATCGGTACGCCAGGAACCCCGAGGGTATTCATCGACGGCCGCATGCCGCATTGGGTCCTACCCGACGGGACATCTGCCATGAAAGATTTTGTGTCGGTATTCTATGATGATTCCGATGCCTGGCGCGACCTCTTCTCGCGGTACGATATCCGTACGGTATTTATCAATCCGCGCCCAAATGTCGTCATAAAAGACTTTAAGATCGGGATACCTTGGCTCGATGGGCCGATCCAGAAGATACGGGACTGGGCCGCAAAGAACAACGCAAAGAATCTCGAACAAATATTCCTCGATGATGGTTGGTGCACCGTATTCAAGACCCCAAGAGCTGTCATCATGGTCGCCCCGGGAGAATTGTATTGTAAACACCAATCGTAGAGCTACTATTGACAAATACGATTATCATGGTAACGTGGCGATATCTTAAATGTACCTTTGGGGGGGAAATATGGAAACGAGAAGTGTTTCATTGGAACCATTTCTTTGGATTCTCGTGGCGGGTCTAATCGTTTGCCTCATCGTTAAGGTGGGACACGACAGCGACACCTTTTTGAGCAAGCACTTCTCAAAGTTGGAGCCGGCGGAGATCGTCAAGAGAATTTCCGGGACACCAGCAATGAAGTTCGTTATGCGCCACGACGCAGTAGCATCCGTAACTGTTGAACTGAAGTGCAAAGAGGGCGAGGTTGTCCTTTCCCACCCCCAGACCGGAGACCCGATCTGTGTGAGGTGATCAAGTTTTTCCCAAACTCAAAGCCCCGCAACGCGGGGCTTTCTTCTATTGCAAGTTTTCTTTTGTCCCAGTACAAGGGCTGCCCTTGTACGGATATTTTCGTACTTTATATCTTCCCAACGAGGTCCATCCCGGGCTTGAGCGTCTTCTCCCCAGGTTCCCACGCTGCGGGACACACTTCCCCGCCGTGCTCGCGGACGAATTTTGCCGCCTGTAGCTTCCGCAAGGTCTCTCTCGCCGAACGACCGATATTATTGTCGTGGATCTCCATCGTTTTGAGCACATTGTCTGGATCGACGATGAACGTGCCACGAAGGGCAAGACCGGCGTCGCCACCTGAGGTTATGTAGACCCCGAAGAGTTTGGCGATGGTCCCGGTTGGATCCGCCACCATCGGATATTTGACCTTTTTGATCGCTTCGGAGTTGTCGTGCCATGCCTTGTGCACGAAATGAGTATCTGTGGAGACCGAAAAGACCTCAGCGCCTTGCTTTACGAACTCGTCATAGAACTCAGCCGTCTCTTCCAATTCAGTGGGGCAGATGAACGTGAAATCCGCAGGATAAAAAACGAGGATCTTCCACTTTCCCTTGTAATCGGAGAGCTTCACGTGCACGTCCTCATCCTTCTTCGGATCATAGATATGCATCGCGACATCTGGAAGTGTATCTCCGATCTTCAATGTTGGAGCGTCGTTATTCATAATTCGCGTTTGATATTATTTGTAAGCTTGCGTAGTGTAACATAACACGAACATGGGAACCAGAACCGTGAAAATAGGCCCCAAATATAGAAAGAGCAAGCCGATAGTCATCGCTATCGTCGGTCCGACAGCGGTGGGAAAAAGCGACTTTGCCGTCGAGATCGCCCGCGCTGTGGACGGGGAGATCATCTCAGCTGATTCGCGCCAAGTATATCGCGATCTCGATCTTGGGAGCGGAAAGATCACGAAGCGAGAGATGCGCGGCGTTCCTCACCACCTCCTCGACATTGCTAGTCCCAAACGAGCGTACTCGGTCGCGCGTTTCCAGAGAGACGGGAGCAATGCAATCGCGCGGATACTGAAATGGCATAAGGCGCCTGTCGTGGTCGGGGGAACCGGCTTCTACGTGGACGCGCTCCTCCTTGACATGAAATTCCCGAACGTGAAGCCAAACTACGCACTCAGGAAGAAACTCGAGAGATTGCCGACGGATGCGCTCGTGAGACGACTGAAACAGCTCGATCCGAGGCGCTCGAAAGAGATCGACCAAAAGAACCGGGTGCGACTTATCCGCGCGATCGAGATCGCGACTCTCTATGGGCCTATCCGGCCACTTACCACAACATCTCCTTATGAGGTTCTTTGGGTTGGCCTATCCTGCAAAGCTGAGACTTTGAAAGAACGTATTGCACTTCGTCTCAAGAAACGTATCCGAGCGGGCATGCTCAAGGAATTCGAACGCCTTCACGACAACGGACTAAGCTATCGCCGAATGGAAGCACTCGGGCTTGAATATCGATATGGAGCTTGGTTGCTCCGAGGAGAGATCGGGCGCATGAAGTTCGAGGAACGATTGGCGCGTGAGATCTTTCGGTATGCCAAGCGGCAGATGACCTGGTTCAAACGCAATGCGAGCATCCGTTGGTTCGATATAAGTGAAACGAAAAATGCACTCCAGTATGTTCTCAGTCGTCTTGAGCAAGGTGACCACAAAGGAGATCGATGAAATATTCCCTCTTTTCTTCAAGTCCGATCATCTTCCAATGAGAAAACGGGAATACTTCTGGTGTACGTTCGTAATGCGCCCTGATCTCGCCGTCCGCAAAGATGCGGATATGGTATTGGTGTGTGTGTCCATTCGGTAGCCGTAAGCTCGCAACCTGGCCATCCTCTTCCCATGCCACGAAATGATTGCCGTACCCGCGTGAAACAAGATGAGAGATGACTTTCTCGATGTTCGAATGCGGTGCGATGATGCCGATCAGGAAATCCTGCCGTCCTTCGTGCCTCAGGATGCGAGCGGCAAGGAGTGCATCACGCACCTTCGGATGATGCGGCGTATATAACCTCCATAGCCTTTTGCGAAGCTTATTTCTGAGAGTATCCGGAAATTGGATCGCGGCGACCGGGATATTCGAATAAGAAACGTTTGTCGCGTCGAGGTGTTCTCCGTTCATGTGCCTAACATTCTATCAAAACATGCGCGTGACTCAATTCACAGATGTTTTCTGATATCTGCTAAGCATGTTTGCTTCCTTTTTTCTTGATTTTCAGTACACTACCACTCATTGGGCCTATAGTTTAATGGCAGAACAATGGTCTCCAAAACCATTAGTCGGGGTTCGATTCCTCGTGGGCCCGCAAAGATGAAATAACTGCGAAGCAGTTTTTCGCTTTGCGGGAGGCGGAACGATGCTGAGTCACCAGACGAAGCCGTGAGCCGGGGTCGCGGAATTTCACGAGCGACGGCGAGTGAAATATCTGTGACCGCCATCTCCCGCACAGCTCTCGTGCCCGAGACGCTTAGCTTAACAAATATTTCTAAATGGATATCATATAAAGACATGAAGCGAGCTATAATAATTCACGGATACAATGATAAGTCAGAGTATGAGGACACGAGTCGCCCAGCTGCCTCAAATGACCACTGGATTCCGTGGCTTCAAAGACAACTTCTTCTTCGGGGCATCGAAACGCAGGCCCCTGAAATGCCAGGGTTTTTTCAGCCACACTACGACCAGTGGGAGGAAATGCTCGAAAGGTTCCAGCCGGATAAAAATACTAGGCTCTAGACTAGCATCTCAATGCTAAACTAGAGAAATGTCGTTGAAATACTCACGATTATCAACAAAGAAGCGCGCGCGTCTTTTGAAGTGTTTCGTAGCGGATATTTCTGCGACACAGGCGGCGACACTTGTCGGCGTGAA
>DKBN01000012.1 GCA_002451235.1 Patescibacteria group bacterium UBA6899 | reverse complement strand
GCGCGGACATGGTCTTCATCACTGGCGGTATGGGGGGCGGCACCGGAACCGGAGCATCTCCGATCGTCGCTCGAACCGCACGAGAACAGGGAGCGCTCACTATCGGCGTCGTGACCAAGCCGTTCTTCTTTGAAGGATCACAGCGCATGCTTTTGGCTGAGAAAGGACTCGAGGCACTCGAGTCAGAGGTCGATGCCCTGATCGTCATTCCGAACGATAAGCTTCTCTCGACCGAGAAAGATGCGACCATTCTCTCGGCTTTCGCGAAATGCGACGAGGTACTCCGGCAGGCGGTCGAAGGTATCTCCGATCTCATCACGACGCCGGGGCTCATCAACGTTGACTTTGCGGACATCAAGGCGGTGATGATCGATGCTGGCACGGCCCTGATGGGGATCGGCGTCGCGTCGGGAGACAATCGCGCGACGGAGGCGGCACGCATGGCGATCAACTCTCCCCTCTTGGACGTATCGATCAATGGCGCGAAGGGGGTGCTGTTCGCGATCGCGGGCGGCGAGGACATGAAGATGCACGAAATCCAGGAAGCTGCGAAGGTCATCACGGAATCCGTCGATTCGAACGCCAAGGTGATATTCGGGGCGATCATTGACCCGAAATTGCGCAAGGGCGAGATGAAGATCACTGTCATAGCATCGGGCTTTCCTTCCGGGACTCCGGGGCGCCAGGCGAGGATCGAGCGTCGCAAAGACGAGAAAGCGAAGGAGCACTCACCCGAGGAGGATGAATCGTTGTTCGTAAAGCACGATGAGAAAACTCCGGAGCCAGCGCGGGCGCAAAAGGAAGGTTCGGAGAGGGCGATCTTCAACACCATCGCCACAGAACCGGAAAAACAGCGTGCGGGACGAGGAGAAAAACAACGCCGCGAGGAGGAGGAAGACGATGATCTTGGTGTGATCCCATCATTCTTGCGACGTTCGAAATTGCGATAATTACTCATCTTTCATAGCTCTTTGCATGTACGACTTGATCATTGTCGGAGGAGGACCAGCTGGCGTTGCGGCAGGCGTCTATGCGGCGCGCAAAAGGCTGAAGACCTTATTCATCACTTCCGAGTGGGGTGGCCAGTCGACCGTCTCGGAAGGCATCCAGAACTGGATCGGGACCATCAATATCCCGGGCCTCGAGCTAGCGGCGCAGCTCAAGGCGCATCTTGAGGCGTATAAAGCGGACATCGTTGAGATCAAGGAGCACGAGCTTGTGACCTCTGTCGAGGAGAAGAATGGAGGATTCATCATTCAGACGGACGGCGGCACTGCTGCTGAAACAAAGACCATTCTCATCGCTTCCGGCTCGGCGCGTCGCAAACTAAATATACCTGGGGCAGACAAGTTCGAGCACAAAGGAGTGACCTATTGCGCGTCTTGCGATGGACCGATCTTCGCTGATAAAGATGTGGTCGTGATCGGAGGCGGAAATGCCGGTTTCGAGACCGCGGCGCAACTACTCGCGTACGCAAAGTCTGTCACCATGCTTCAGCGCGGACCGCAGTATCGAGCGGATGAGGTCACGGTCCAAAAGGTCCTTTCGAACCCGAAGATGCGAGGGATCACCAACACCGAACTTGTCGAGGTAAAAGGCGAACATATGGTCACGGGAATAGTTTACAAAGATATGGGGGATGGTCAGACAAAGGAGATCCCCTGCCAAGGGATCTTTGTCGAGATCGGACTCGTCCCCGCCACTGATTACGTCAAGAGCGTCGTTGAACTCAACAAGGTCGGCCAGGTTGTGATCGATCCTCGTACCCAGCAGACGAAAACGCCGGGTATTTGGGCAGCGGGAGATTGCACCGATGTCCTCTATCACCAGAATAATATCGCGGCAGGAGACGCCGTCCGTGCGCTTGAGGACATCTATCAATATCTCCACGCAAGATAGCATTGAAACTCTCCCGGAATATGTTAGTATTTCGGGGTTCATGGGCGATTAGCTCAGTTGGCTAGAGCGACCGCTTGACGTGCGGTAGGTCATAGGTTCGAGCCCTATATCGCCCACCCATACGCACCCTTAGCTCAGTTGGTTAGAGCATTGCATTCACATTGCAGGGGTCGGAGGTTCGAGTCCTCCAGGGTGCACAAAAGCGCAAAGAAAATCTCCCGCAGGGGAGATTTTCAGCTTTTGTGAACCGGAGCGATGTCGCAAGGCGTCCGCGAGGTGGGGTCGCGAGCACTCAGGCTTTTGCAAACGAAGTGCAGCAAAAGACTTAGTGACTTGTGACCAAGGCTGATGCACCCTAGGACACAGCTGCTTGAGGTGTTGTGCTATTTGTGAGACGGAGTCATGTTTTTTCAGCAGAAAAAACGGACGAGTCGGGGTCGCGGAAATCTCCAAGCGGCGGCGAGGAGATTATCTGTGACCAAATATTGCTTCGTAATAACTGCTTGTGCCCGTTAAAAATTCGAAAGGAATTTCGCTATCGATTCTGCGAGATCGAAATATGCCCGCGGCTGTAACCGGCTATCATCCGAATATGCTTAGCGACTTGTGACCACAACGAGATTCAAGGAGCGCAGCATTTTGCGCTGTGCGGGAACAAACTATACCGAAGCTTTGCTCAGGTAGTGCGCCGAGGTCATAGAGATCTCCGAGCGGCGGTGAGTGAGGTATCGGTTACCGTACTGATATGGATAACTCCGACTGGCGAGTACCCGTAGCGCACATGATATTTTTTACAGAAGTGCTATCATCGGGTCGATGCTATATCGCTATCTCCTCAAGCCCATTCTCTTCCGCTTCGATCCGGAGACCGTCCATGACACATTCATCGCGTTCGGAGAATTTGCCGGAAATTTCCCTCCTCTCCGAGCGCTCATCCGCCTTACGTACGACTATCGCGGCAAAAGCATCGCGAGGGTGGTAGATGGCATCACCTACAGAACTCCGCTCATCCTCTCTGCGGGGTTCGATTACAATGGCCGTCTTACCCGGATCCTTCCCGCGATCGGCTTCGGCGGGGTTGAAGTCGGCTCGGTGACCGCACGCCCCTGTGAAGGAAACGAACAACCGCGGCTCACTCGCCTCATCCGCTCCAAAAGTATTCTTGTGAACAAGGGATTGCGAAATGACGGCGTCGAGACCATCATCGCGCGCCTGAAGCGCACTCCGCGTGTGCCCGGATTCGTCATCGGCGTCTCCATCGCCCGGACCAACGATGCCCTGTCCGCCTCCAATGAAGCGGGGATAGCGGATTATGTCGAGAGCTACCGGCGACTCAGCGAGGAAGGCATTGGGGACTATTACACCATCAACATCTCCTGTCCCAATGCCTTTGGCGGCGAGACCTTCACCACCCCAGAGCTTCTGCGTCCCCTTCTTTCCGCGCTCCGACAGGTGCCTTCGAAAAAACCTCTGTACCTTAAACTTCCCATCAGCCTTCCCTGGGAAAAGCTCGATGAGCTCATCGCGGTCGGGATCGAGTTCCGCATCTCCGGTATCATCATCGGGAATCTACAAAAGGACTATTCGACCCTGGACTTTCGCAAGGAAGCACCGAAAGACTATCGCGGCGGGCTCTCGGGTCTCCCGACCAAGGCGCGTTCGAACGAGCTCATCCGACTTGCACACGCGAAATACGATAGCCGGCTCACTATCATAGGCTGCGGCGGCATCCTCACACCAGAGGATGCGCTTGGGAAGATCGCCGCGGGCGCAGAACTTCTTCAGCTCATCACCGGCATGATCTTCTCCGGCCCTGGGCTGCTCAAGAAGATCGCGAACGCGATCGCGCGCTGATCACGATATCCTCGTTACCCCGCAGACGATCGCAGGGCTTTTTTTAGGATGACACCTACGGACGTCCCATTCCCGCATACACGCGTCAGTTCTTTTTTGGAAACCAGGGAATGAACGCGCTTGTCCGTCTTTTGTATTCCAAGAATTCTGGATCTTCCGCCATCTTCTTTTCCAACAGCGGTATTCCGGAGACTTTCAATATCAAAAAGGTGATGGTCATGGGACCAAGAATAGTGAACCAAGAATAAGTCGAAGAGAAAGATATGAGCCAGATCCCCCACCACAGAGTGACCTCACCGAAGTAATATTGATCGCTAATATCGGCAACGAAATAATATAAAGCAATGATCCCTGAAGGAGATACACTTGCGCATACGATCGCAGATAGAACCACTTGCCCCACGTCCTGCGCCACTCGAGGTATCGATAGTCCTCGGCCTTTCTTTTATTGCGAGCATGAATATGCCGGGCGAGGCGAAGCCCCCACGCGCTCACGAGCAAAGAGACAAGGAGACCAACTGCGCTCGCTTGGCCTGCCATAAAAAAAGATGCCCACGCGAGGAGCACGAATCCTAACCCCCACGCTACATCAGCCACGTCATTTCTCTTCTTTATCAGAGAAAGCGCGAACCAAAGATCCATGTAGAGAAAGAGGAGCAGCGCGAGTGCGGCGTAGTAGTTCATGATCCGAGTTTCTCAGCAATGAAATAGGTTGCAGTTGAAACGACGGCCGCGAGAGTTGCACCCCATATCATATCCACGAACGAAACCAAAAGCGGCCAGTCCTTTGTCACCGCCAGATTGGTCAGATCATAGGTCGCATAGCACACGAAACCGAACAAGGCACCAAAAAGAAGCGCGTGCGTCCATGTGCCCTTTTCTATAGCCGGAGCAATAACAAATATCATCAAACCCGCGAGGAAAATAAGGACGAAGACGATGGCGGCGGTCCAGTTCACGTCCGGTTTCAAGAGGGTGCCGATCTGCGCGCGGTAGAAGTCCTTGGCCACGATCCCGAGCCAGAGCATATCAACGGCAAAAAACACCGGAAGCGCGATCACGTACAGTTTGATGAACATATCATCTATTCAAGAATGTTATTGTTAATTGCAACACGGTCGCAAACGACGCCCAAAGCAGATACGGAATATTGGCATACACTACCCAACGGAGGTACGGCCAAATAGCGACCAGCGCCCAAATGAGAGTGCCGAGGACAAGCAAAATATCGAGGGAGGCGAGCACATTATTCTTGAGCCCGAATTGAAGCGGCGTGAAGGCGAAATTGAAGACGAGGTTGAGCGCAAAAGGTACGGCGACCACCCACGGCAGTTGGCGCGTCGCCACTTTATAGAACACCGCCCCGAAGCTCGCGACGATGATGAGGTAGAGTACTGACCACACCGGCCCAAAGAGCCACGAGGGCGGCGCCCATGCGGGCTTCACGAGTGTGCTGTACCAATTGTAGGTGTTGTTCATACGGGGTGCGTGATGATAAGGGTCATATCATGTATTTTACACTATGTTATGCCTATCCCCTTTCTCCGGGAAGGCCTCGGCCCAACCGCGCGCGAAATAATGTTGGGGGTGATCATAATGAGGGATTGATGAATAGTGTGATGGATGAGATCTTGCTTCCTCGCTACGCAATATGTCGACTTCGTTCTTGTATGCTTTTCAGATATCGGCGAATTCGTTCCCGATCTTCATTAGCCTTGTCACCCTTGAAATAGACCTCGATGTGCACAAAGGCGCGAGACAAAGACTGCAAATGTGGACACTTAAACGAGGTTGAACTGATCAAGCAGTTTGAGCAACTGCTTGATAAAATCGACATTGATGAGATCGGCATTAGGGAAAAGATCAAATATGAGGTTGAGCGGATCAAGAAGTTTCAACAAGGTGT
>DKBN01000007.1 GCA_002451235.1 Patescibacteria group bacterium UBA6899 | reverse complement strand
CTAATGGTAGGACTACGGACTCTGGATCCGTCTATCTTGGTTCGAATCCAAGTCCCGCAGCAGTCTAGAATAGGTTCGGATGACCGAGAGGCATCACTTTTCAATGAGCGATTGAAGCGGAGTAGAGAACATATACACGTGATCAATATGATAGAATTGTACAATGGTAATTGAGTGGAACAAAGTAACTTGGTACTCTAAAATTCTAGCGGTGATATTGTTTGTCGGGGTGTTTTGTCTTGGTTATTGGATCGGAAAACAAAACGTCGACACGGTTTATGTTGAGGTTTTTAGGCACATAAAGAAGCAAGATCAGATTTTACCGCCACCGCCATTGGCCGACTTAAGCATCGGCGTTGCTGGTCAGAGAGTTGCAAGTGGTACCTTGCGATTTACTGCCGGGAAATATCTGGACCTGGCGCTTATTGTTTCTGAACGAGGGAGTGATTGTGGCGGAGGCGAGTCGTGCCATGACTTTATTAAGATGACCCCCGATCTCGATCTAGAATCCGAACACATCAGCGGTTTAAGAATTGACAGTGTAAAGGGTATGCCATGCGTAGATTCTAAAATTAAAAACGGTGATTTGGTCCATGTTCAAGGGAAAATATCTCGTGTAGTTGAAGATATTGGTATCGTTTTGTCGTGCGATAATCTTGATACGATTGTGACAAAGATCACGATACCAACAGGGGCATTGGACATGGTGCCGGCAAGCATTCTTTTTGCCGAGAATGGAATGGATGAAATGTATCTGACGGTTGATGTGCTTTCTCGGAACCCTGATTTCTTTCCCGGATTTTATGAGGGTCCTGATGATGGCAAAGATAGGAAAAGCTTCTATCTTAACAAAAGCACTGAATTGCGTAGGATTTCGCTCACCAGCCGGACGAAATTTATTCACTGTCAACGATCGGATGGTGTGATTCCCGTAAGCATGGATCTTAACAAAGAATTCAGCATTCTTCGTCATCATGTTATCACTGAGCGCACTCATCCGACATGGTCATTTGGCGTTGTGCGAAATATTAGTGCTCAAGATGGGGAGGCTACCGAGGTAGGTGATGTTTGTGTACCTTGATGATCATGATGTGGCTTTTATGCTACCGAGACACATCGTCGGAAGAGGAGAAGTGATGCTAGAATATCTTTACAGGGTCTCGCTGTGTTTTTTTGAGACCGAGTCAGCCAGCAAAGGGAACGCAGTGAGTTCTATGTTGATGATCAACATAGGAAAGATTCTTAACATTCCGTTTGACGGGTGAACGATTTTTATGACGCAAAAAGTGGCCCGATGAAAGAGCCGACCATGATGAACGGTAATGAATGATGTCGGTCGAACATTATCAGTCAATGCGCCGATGCCGATCGTAAATAGCGGGCGAACCCAAAGAATCACTCTACCGTCTACGCATGTCGCATCCCCATGAAGGCCGTGTCGTTAGGTTCACGGCGCAAGCGTCTGGACAGCGACATGCAAAAGATCCACACGCGGTTCGGCGATCTTATTACACGATCAGTCGGCACCAGGCACTCTCGGATGAATACGTTCGCAAAAGAGGCCCTTCATGCGAAGGCCTCTTTTGGTACCACCGTCCATCATATGCTTTCAGAAATAAATGGGGGGCAGAATTTGGTCTGATCGAGTCAAAACTCCTCGAATCCTTTATGAAACATATCGTGATACACTGAGATCATGGGTGTGTACTGGATCCTGTTATCGCTTGGGGCGATCATATTGCTGGCCTCTTTTTTTGAATATCTTTCGAGGGCGATACGGTTGCCGTCAGTCCTGCTTCTGATCACGGCAGGAGTAGCCATTAAGATCGCATCGTTGTTGTTTCCACAGATAGCGATGCCGGTCAATGCGACTGCGCTCCAGGCGATGGGGACGATCGGACTCGTGCTCATTGTCCTCGAGGAATCTCTTCATCTTAATATAGAGAAAGGGAAGGGGCGCATCATCATGAAAGCTCTCACGCTTTCGGTCATTTCGCTTGTTGCCACGACCGCTGCGATCTCATGGGCCTTCTCATGGCAATTCGGACTTTCTCTCCAAGGTGTGATCCTCTACGCAATTCCGCTCGCGATCATCAGTAGCGCCGTTGCTATACCGAGCATCGCTCATCTACCCTCGAAGAAGAAGGAATTTGTCACCTATGAAGCCACCTTTTCGGATATTGTCGGCGTTCTTGTCTTCAATTTCATTCTTGCACAAGAAGTTTTCACGCCACTTTCACTTCTCAGCTTCCCGCTGCAAATAGGGGTCACGCTATTGCTCTCCCTGATAGCGTCCTTAGGTGTCATCCACTTCATGACTCGCAACAAGGAGCGGGTAAGGACGATCATCGTTCTTGCCACCCTGCTTATGCTCTATGCGACGGGTAAATTATTCCATTTTTCGCCCCTCATCCTTATCTTATTGTTCGGAATTATCGTGAACAATCTCCGTGTGTTGCGTAACCATATCGCCAATCGACTACTCGAGCTTGATGAGGAATTCCTGCAATCCCTCAAATTAATGGTAGGGGAATACTCTTTCATCGTGAAAACGCTGTTCTTCGTATATTTCGGGTACAGTATCAATTTCAGCGTGCTCTTGCATGGTCAGGTGGTGTCCTTGGCGCTTTTTATCCTTATGCTCATCTATGTGTTACGGTGGCTCGTTCTCAAACAAGCGCATAAAACGACATCTCTCAATGATCTTTTCATCGCCCCCCGAGGGCTTATCACGATCGTGCTGTTCTACGCTCTCCCCTCGGATCTACGGCAGAACGAAGCGATCATGGCGGTGTACTCGCTCGTGATCCTTTCTTCGATCTTCATCATGTCCCTCGGGTTGATGCTTGATAAGGATAAAGAGACCCCCATTCAAGGATGAGAAAGCAGGCTCCGATCGTACTACCGGCACCAGGCACTCTCGGATGAATACGTTCGCAAAAGAGGCCCTTCATGCGAAGGACTCTTTTGGCATCGTCGTTATTATCATCAAAGAGCGACCCAAGATAGCTGGACGTCCTTAAAAAAATGAAAGATTGCCGGTTCAATACGCGTATTATGGTCATCGCGGCGTGATCGGACCTACCTAACGGCCCCAGACCTCGCGAGACATGATCAAATAACGATATTTTACGCATGACACAAACAATGAAACAGCGCATAGGATATGTGGTCGGTGGCTCAGCATTGCTCGGCGGCTTGCTCTTGGGGAGTACGGCGTTCGCGGCAGGCCCGGGCGAGTTCGGCCACGGCATGACAGGCCGCGCCCCGGGAGTCCGCGGGACGGTCACGACGATCGGCGGTAACACGATAACGATAACGAGTCAGGGGTACGGACAGAATACTACACAGACGACGTATACCGTCGACGCGACGAATGCGACGGTCACGAAGAACGGAACCGCGTCTCCCGTCTCTAGTATCAGCGTGGGCGACCAGCTTTCCGTGCAGGGAACCGTCAGTGGCACGAACGTCGCCGCAACGACGATCCATGACGGCATGATGGGCTCTAATGGGCGAATGGGGAACGGCGTGTTCGGAACCGTTCAATCAGTGAGTGGGAACACGTTGTCTGTGACCCAGAAATACGGGCCGAACGGGACGACGGGGACGACCTACACCGTCGATGCGACGAATGCGACAGTCACGAAGAACGGCGCTGCATCATCGGTCTCCGGCATCTCGGTCGGTGACACGGTCATGGTCCAGGGAACAGTGAACGGAACCAGCGTCACCGCAACAGCGATCCATGACGGTATCCCGCAGGGTGGGAGGCGCGATGGCGCGCAGAATGGCGCTGGCTCGCTCAGTAGGACAGCACCGTCCCTGCCACAGGGGAACGGTCAACCGGTCGTTGGCGGCACTGTGACCGCGATCAACGGCTCAACGCTCACCATCACGAACAAGAGCAATGTAACCTATTCAGTCGATGCGGGAAGCGCGACAGTGACCAAAGACGGCGCAACCTCCACGTACTCGAACATCGCGACGGGAGATCGGCTGATCGTGCAAGGAAGCGTCAGTGGGACGACGATCACCGCCTCATCCATAATCGATAGCGGAGCGTTGCCTCAAACTACGACGAACACGACTGTACAGAACGCCTCGAATGGCGTCCATAGAGGATTCATGGCAGGGTTCATTGGGGGAGTCGGCGGGTTCTTCCACAACCTGTTCGGATTCTTCTAAAGCGAAGAGACAACAAACATTCCCCCACGAAAAAAGGCCGCTCGAACGATATCGAGCGACCTTTTCTTTTCCGTCCGAAGGATGAAGCAAGATCGCGAGCCAACATGTTCGGTGCTACACTGACAACTATTCTTGTCACGCGGGCGCCTTTGGGCCATCGTCACAATTTTGGGCGAAATGAGTTATGGCAAGCGATAAGCTCACATATGAAACGCACATACGTATACACCATAGTTTTTTCCCTCATAGCCGTCCTCGGGGGCTTATATTTGACGAGACAAGTCGTTCCCAGTGAGCAAGAAGTGAAGCAGTCAGCGAAGGATCATAAGAACATCGCATATACGATCGATGGGAAGCAGGTCATGCTTGTCAACGGCGTTTCAGAGACTGAGATAGTGCCTGGATCGGCGTCGAAGGTCGTCACGAAATATTTCGGGAACGAAGCGGTCGGAGACCTCAATGGCGACGGGGTCCCCGACGTGGCGTTCCTCCTCACGCAAGAGAGTGGCGGAAGCGGAACGTTCTACTACGCCGTGGTCGCGCTTAAGATCGCAAACGGATACGAAGGGACCAACGGAGCCCTGCTGGGAGACCGCATCGCGCCGCAGACGACCGAGATCCGAAACGGCGAGGTCATCGTCAACTATGCGGACCGCGCTCCGGCAGAACCGATGACCGCGCGGCCGTCCATCGGGAAGAGCAAATATCTGATCGTCGATGGGACCACCCTGAAGGAATCGCAGCGTATCGTCGGTGCAGGGGAGCGCTGCGGCGGCAATATGCTCAATGCGCCCATGTGTGCGGATGGATCCCATTGCGCGCCCGAGCCGGATTCACATCTTCCGTTCGGAGACGTCGGCGGTGTGTGTGTTCCGAACTGAGCCTTCGGCTGTTATCATAGCGGGATATGGATGCTGTCACGGGGATCATCTTGGCCTACATAGCCGCCTATTTCGGGCTCGACCGCTTCTTCCGCGTGCGGGGATATCGCGGCCCGATAAACGACCATTTTGACGGGAAGACGTTCCAAAATATCGGCGGGAAGGGGGAGATGCGGCGCGGCGGTTTCGGGAAGATGCTGCGCTGGATGTTCACGCGTCCGAAGAGCGATTGGGCATGGAAGGAGAATGCTGCGTCAGCGAAGCCGAAGGAACGCATCGCAGAGAGCGAACTTATTGTCACGTTCGTAAATCACGCGACCGTATTGATCCAGATAAAAGGAGTCAACATCCTGACCGATCCTATTTGGTCGAAACGAACGAGCCCGGTTCCTGGTATCGGTCCGAAACGCTATCGCGCTCCCGGCATCGCGTTCGAAGACCTTCCGCCCATCGATCTCGTCATCCTCTCTCACAATCATTACGACCACTTGGATCTCGCGACCTTGCGCAGATTGCTGAAGCGCCACGACCCGCGCATCGTCTGCGGCCTAGGTAATTCCGACTATCTCGCAAGGCATGGAGTCTGCGGAGCGGTCGATCTTGATTGGTGGCAATTTATCGAGCTCGAACCGGGTATCGTTGTGCGATGCGTTCCCGCTCAGCATTTCTCTTCGCGCGCTATCTCTGACCGCAACAAGACGCTGTGGGCGGGGTTCGTTGTCGAGACAGGACATGGCGATATCTACTTCGCGGGGGATACGGGGTACGGTCCATTCCTCGAAGAGATCAAGAAGCGCTATCAAGGATTCCGGCTCGGCCTGATCCCTATCGGGGCGTATCTTCCGCCATTCATCATGTCGCATGTGCATGCTTCTCCGGAAGAGGCATATCGGCTGGCGGGAGAGCTCAACGTGC
>DKBN01000009.1 GCA_002451235.1 Patescibacteria group bacterium UBA6899 | reverse complement strand
ATACCAGGTATTCACGGTATTGCGGTTCACGCCGACAAGTGTCGCCGCCTGTGTCGCAGAAATATCCGCTACGAAACACTTCAAAAGACGCGCGCGCTTCTTTGTTGATAATCGTGAGTATTTCAACGACATTTCTCTAGTTTAGCATTGAGATGCTAGTCTAGAGCCTTAATATAATAGCACCACGGAAAGTGAGGTACCACCTTGTACAAGTTGGGGAGGCTTTCCTAGCTCTTCGCTTGTAGTACTACAAATATTCCAAATGGGAACGCTAAGTAGGAAATAAATATAAATAGGTTGGTCAATGAATTGTCGCCACCCAAAAAGACAGCGCTACACATGAAAAGCACAATAGGGATAATGATAATAAGCGTGCCTTTTAATAAAATACCTAGTTGAAATGGTTTATTTGGTGCAATTGTTAATTGTTGAGAATTTATGTTTGTTGCCTTTTTCGTGACTCCCACAACTACAGTGGTGATCCCAAGAGGAACCAAGAAAATTCCATATATAGGCAAGTATGATACCTCTATGTCCCTTAATAGCTGGGCAAAAGAATAGCCACCGACGACACAACCTTCTGCGCACCCAGCTATTGTATATACGGATCGCGCAATCAATGAATTAATGAGTGGTGTTAGAGTCAATAGTACACCTAGAACCACGATTCTATATTTATCGTCCTGTAGGTTGAACGTCATAGACCTTAATTAAAATTTCACCGCGACCGGTTGCTGTTCTGGCCCGTTGTCTGGGATGTCGAAGAATTCCTTCTTCGCGAACTTGAACATGTTGGCGATCAAATTCGACGGGAAGCTCTCGACCGCGATGTTGAGGTCGCGGACGTTACCGTTGTAGAAGCGACGGGCCGCCTGGATCTTGTCTTCCGTATCGGTAAGTTCGTCTTGGAGCTTCATGAAGTTCTGGTTCGCCTTGAGATCTGGATAATTCTCTGAAAGCGCGAAGAGGGACTTGAGCGCCCCGGAGAGCATGTTCTCCTCCGCCGCGCGATCCGCCATGCTCCCGCCCTTCATCGCCTCTGCACGCGCTTGGATGACCTTGTCGAGAGTCCCTTTTTCATGTGCTGCATACCCCTTCACTGTCTCCACCAAGTTCGGGATGAGATCGTACCGACGCTTCAGTTGCACTTCGATATCTGCCCACGCCTCTTCGCTCCGGGTGATGAGCTTGATGAAATTGTTATAGATGGAAACAAGCCATAAGCCGACGACCGCGAGAACTCCAAGGAGAATGACTGTACCTGACATATGCTTTGAAGTGATTATGATCTTGAATAATAGACGATGTCGACGCACTGCGTCGCTGTAGTCATCATCATATTCCTCCCCTTATGGGTGGCAAGGGCTTTCCGGAAAGCTTCTCATAGCCCCATTTCGCCAGCCGCCAGAGCGTCCAAATGATGAGGGCATAGAACGCGATGCGAAGCAGAATGATCGGGAGATAGACGAGAAATGCGATGAGCACGTTCGCGGACGCGATCAAGCTGGCGACAACTCCGCGGAACGCCTCCTTCGCCACCGTCCAAGGACGCCATTGGTTCGTCTCTTCCCTTGCGCTTGCCTCCGGCGTGAGCGTGACGGTGATGGTCGACATCGCGACCTGGCGCGAAAGGAGGTTCAATTGTCCTTGAGTGCGCTCGATGCGCCCCCGCACATCGGCGAGGCGGGAAGCGACATTGAGAACATCGTCGATCTTCTGCGCTTTCGCCATGATCTCTTGATACTGTGTTTCCTCCGCCCGGTAGTTCTTTAGCTGTGCCGTGAGATCGACGTACTGCGCCGATACATCCTGCGCATTCGATGATTCATTCTCGACGCGGATCGCGAGGCCCTTCACGGACGCCATTGCGCTGTCGAACTGCTCCCCCGGGACGCGGATGGTCATATACCCCGTCATTGTTCCCCGTACATATTCATTGAATGATGTCCCTTCCACGAATCCTCCGAGTGATTGCGCGATCCCCTGGATGGACTGCGCGGTTCGCTCAACGTCTTTGACGAGAAGGGCCAGGTTGCCATTCTTGATGATCTTGCGCTCTGCCGGGACCATCGGGGTCGATGGCTCCGCTCCCGGCTCGGGAGGAGAGGGCGGGAGGATGATCTCATATCCTTCGGCACTTCCTGCGACGTTTCCCGCGGCACCATATGACTTCTGTGTGATGCCGATATTTGGCGCCATCATTGGGTTTGTGAAAGAATCCATCCTGGCGATACCGGATGTCACTGTATCGGTCGAGGGTAAGCCGAGAGACGTCTGTCGATACGATCGCGCGCTCCAGTAACTGATGAGCACGAGAAAGACCATCACCACAAGGACACCGAACACAACGAACTCTCTGATCTTCTTCTTATCCGAGAACGGAGAACGCGAAACGACGCCTTGTGTGGGGGTGATATTGGGAGCGGGCGAAGCCGCCGGCTCCTTCGGAGTTTGTGATGCGCGTGGCATAAAAGGTGGAATGAATTGATAGCTCATAGAATTATACACCCATTAACTTGTGAGAAAAAGTGTTGTGACAAAAAGAAAACGGCACCGCGCGGGCGCCGATTCGAACTATTCCAGTTCAGGTGGTGTATTTCTGCTTGATCTTTAAACGTTCGTTCCGCCCAAGCTCGGTCTCCCCGAGCGTCTCGTAGAGACGTGTTTTGATCTCCGGCTGCCACTCTGGATGTTTCTCCAGAAGGGCGTGGATGTGCACGTTGATCTCATTGTGCTGATGTTCCGGCACAATGTCCTTCCGCCACTTGAGTGCAAGGGCCAGCGTCGAGTCCGATGCCTTCCCTTGCTTATGGAGGGTAGCGATGTCATCGTTCATTTCCAATGCAAGATCTCGAAGGCCGGCTTTGGCGAAAATCGTCCCGACTACGTCGAGCTGGTCTCCAGAATGGAGGGTGCGTACCTTCGCGACAAGTGAGAGAAGTGCGAACGAAAGCGCAACCGCTCCGGCGAAACGAAACTTCAGCTTCTCGCCAATGGTCATACTGCGGCCCTTGGAATCACGTCTGATCGCGCTTGCGGCGCTATAGAAACTGCTCGCTGCCGCGACGAGACCGTTCCCTGCGCGAAATGTGACGATGAACCAAATGAGACGAAACGTGGCAAGCACAAGCACGCCGTTCCACTTCCAGTACTCCGTTTGCTTCCACGTTTTGTCATGGATTGTCTTGCCGTGGGTCTTGACCGCATCGTTTTCCATCTTGCTTCCTTTCTCCAGATGATCTGATGGATAGTACTTATGAGCTGGTTCAGATTAAATCATGATATCTTAATTATATCAATGTTTTTAAGCCATATTCTCTTTTGCATTTGCTATTGTTACTTGACTTTTGCTATAATTTATGTAATCATTATCGTGTACAGCACTTGCTCATTTCAAGGAGGGACACAGTGTCCGCAACGAAGCATACACGCACCAAAAGCAAGACAGAAATTCTCGTGCGTCTCGGGTCAGATGGTGAATATCGTCTCCCCAAACGCGAGGACCTCGTCCCAGGCGCACGACTCTATCTGGTTGCACCTGGGGTTGTGTTAGATGCCAGCTTGGGCGAAGAGGGCGTGACTTTCTTTCGCTCGGCAGTCACAGTCTCGAGACTGGTAATGCGAGACCGTGAAAAGTTGCTCTACACAACGATGTATTCGAAAGAAGCGTTCGTCGTTGACGTCGAATCAATCTTGAGCGAGGTGCTCGTCAGCAATGACGAATTCTTCGTTGCAAAACGTTAACAGAGAGCTCACAAATTCACCTACCCCGCGTTTCCAAGGAAACGCGGGGAACTCATTTGATTTTATCCTCGTTCAAGGGCAGCCCTTGTACTGCCCTTGAACGGTTGAGCCACCAGCTTGGGGGGCTCGTTACCGCAATATCGCAATCAGCGAACTAATACTTACTTATCCAAGGGCTGCCCTTGTATGACGATGTTAGTAATCCATGTCGCCCATTCCTCCCGCTCCGGCGGCGGGCGCTTCTTTCTTCTCTGGAAGATCGGCAATGGCGACCTCGGTCGTGAGCAGGATCGCTGCTGCGGAGATGGCACGCTCTAGCCCTGAGCGCGTCACTTTTACCGGGTCGACGATGCCAGCCTTCAGCATATCAGGGACAGCGATATCCTTCGCTGCATCGAACCCTTCGTTCCCCTTCCCCTCCTTGATCGCTTTGTTCCTCGTTCAAGGGCTGCCCTTGTATGACGATTCTTTTTTAGCTCACCAAAAACACGAGGGCGAGGAGAAGGATGCCAGCATCGACCCATCTTCGCACCCAAACGACACGAACATCTTTCATGACCCAAATGAGGCCGATGACTATGCAGATCGACCCGACTAACGTGAGTGGAAGCATATAGACCGCA
Source organism: Patescibacteria group bacterium UBA6899 (assembly GCA_002451235.1). Taxonomy (GTDB): domain Bacteria; phylum Patescibacteriota; class Minisyncoccia; order Phycocordibacterales; family UBA6899; genus UBA6899. The sequence goes on along the minus strand of DKBN01000009.1, from coordinate 847 downwards.
AGTACACACCCGATAAGAAGAGATGTTGAGGCCAAGATCCTTGCCGGCCTGTCTCCAAGGACAATGGGTACTGTTTTCTTATATCCGATATCCACCTTCACATCAGCAATGTCGTGGAGGGTCTCCCGCCCGAACATGATGAAAAATACCGTGGAAAAGAGAGCGGCAAGATCGGCAAATGGCGCTCCGAGACCAATCGGTACGAGCGTCACACTAGCTACGGTGATCGTTACAAGGGTCACGGGTAATAACGGCAACTGACGAGTTTCCGAATAGAGCGCGCCAACAACGGCCATCGCAAGAAGCATGATCGCCGCCATCGACCCTCGCGCGAGAAGCGTCGAGATAAGAATGGCGCATACCACCCAACTAAGGACGAGCGAGAAGAGAAAGAGTCTTGGCCATTCGAGAGCGAACGTCTTCCCTTTCCCAACATCGTGAAACCGATCCCTCCAATCATTCTGAAGCATCGTTGCGACGATCACAAAGAATAACGAGGCAAGAACGATCAGGTTCGGGGGCACGTTTGCGTGCTTGAATCCGAGATAGCCGAGTACGACCACCAAAAGGCATTCCGGTATTCGCATCGGTTTGATGATCCCAAGCATTTGGATCCAAGAGTACTTTTTCTCGTTCAGGGGCTCTGCCTCGTTCAAGGGCTGCCCTTGTATGACGGTGTTAGTAGTCCATGTCGCCCATGCCTCCCGCTCCGGCAACGGGAGCTTCTTTCTTTTCCGGAAGGTCGGCGATGGCGACCTCGGTCGTGAGGAGGATCGCAGCCGCGGAAACCGCGCGCTCGAGTCCTGAGCGCGTCACTTTCACTGGGTCGACGATGCCAGCCTTCAGC
>DKBN01000016.1 GCA_002451235.1 Patescibacteria group bacterium UBA6899 | reverse complement strand
GTACGACAACGAACTTGGTATAGGGACGGCGTTCGCTCTATGGCACACTGCTCGTATGAGAAGGAGTGTAAGGAGTGGAGGAGAAGGCAGGCGGGAGTTTCGGGCAAAAAAGTCATTGGGGCAGCACTTCCTCACTTCGACAAAGGCAGTTTCAGACATGGTCGATGCGAGCGGCACGACTGCTAACGACATTGTTCTCGAGATCGGGCCAGGGAAGGGTATCCTCACCGGGGCGCTCTTGGCTCGCGGGCGTAAGGTCGTCGCGATCGAGAAGGATGAGCGTATGATTCACATCCTTGAAGAGCGTTTCGGAATGGAGCTGAAACGCAAGCGACTCGCGCTCGTTCACGGAGACGTGCTCAATCCCTCGCTCTGGCAGGGAGTGGTTCGCACTCGGAAACTCGCTGATAGGCGCTATATCGTCGTCGCGAATATACCATACTACATCACCGGGCTCCTCTTCCGGAGGTTCCTCGAGGAGGGACCGCAGCCGAAGACGCTCGTCTTTCTGGTCCAAAAGGAGGTCGCGAGAAGCGCCGTGGGATCCAATGGAAAGGAGAGCTTGCTTTCGTTATCGATCAAGGCGTATGGCAAGCCTTCGGTCGTACGCAAGGTAGAGCGCAAACTATTCTCCCCCCAACCAAAGGTCGACTCCGCGATCCTCGCGATCACGGGGATCTCGAAAGATCGGTTCGCAACAAAAGAGGACGAGGAGAGATTCTTCGCACTCATCCATGCTGGATTCTCAGCGAAGCGCAAGATGCTCGCTGGGAACCTGGCGCGGTGGCTCGGAAGAGCAAAAGAGGACGTCGAGCAGGCGCTCGCGGCGNNCGAGGCCAGCCTTCTTTCTCTTTTAATATTATTCAGTATGATGTGCCGACGATGATCATCCTTCCAGCGACAGGGAGAGAATTGCTACAGAACTTTCCCGTCCAGCAGATATCGGGGCCTGTCCGGAGCCCAAGGAGCCAAGCCCCGGGTTTCGTGACTTGCCCATATTCGTAAACCGTGGTGAACCTGGGATCATAAAGAAAGATAGGGGGGATGCCCGGCGTCGAACTCAAGTCAACATCGAGGGTCACGGGGATGCTTCCATCGCAGCACACCCCACCCACGGAAGCGACCTGCCCGCCGAAGGGGATCCCGCCTTGGGCGAGGCTCCTTTTCATGGGGATCAATGAATAAACAGTGACGCAAGTGAGTGCCCCCACAAGAAAGACGATGAAGAGATCGCGGAAGTGTCGTTCGTGAAGTAGTTTCACCATATGTTCATGCTTTGATATAAAAGGTTGTGGAATTGGAAACCCCGTTCTCATTCACAATATAGAACCATGCCGGGTAGGTGACGTCCCCGTTCGGCACATCGACTCCGGCGATGGCACCCGGGATGTTTGATCGCGTCTGAAACACGATGGTCTTCCCATCGCTCGACGGTGCGATAATGGGTGTTCCCGCGAAACAAATCTCATTGTTCGCTGTGAAATTATCTCCGGTGATAGTGATCGTCGTCCCCAACACTCCTGAGCTCGGGGTAATGGTCGCGATCTTGGGAGGTACCGCCCCATCATGGACCACGACGACGAATTGTTTCAAGGTCGAACCGTTCTCGTTGCTCACCCAGAGGTCGTTCTTCCCGTAGTTTGTGTCCGCTGGTACCGTTACCACGAGGTCGCCAGAGCTATCTGGCACGAGGCCGAAGATCTCGGTGTTTCCGATATGGACAACATTTCCGTTCTTGGAATACCCTCCGCCGATCACTCGGAGTGTTTGGCCGATCTTCACCATATATGAAGAGGGTTGAACCAAATGAAGAATATCTCTGAACATGGGTGTCCCCATCCCCATCAATGGCGACGTAGTACTGAAATCGGATGATGCCGCCGGTGTGGTGGATGATACAACCTTGGGAGTGATCACTGCTTCGGGGGGAAGAGGAAATAGTTTCACTTTCGGAACATTGGAGGTACTCGTTGCCGCCTGCTGCTTCTGCGATGCACTCTTTGCGTCCTCGCACTGCGTCGCGATGACCGCCCGTGTATTCGCGCCGACATATCCGCTCCCACGCGCGAGGCCCACTGGGCGCAATATCGTTTCAAGATATTCTTCCTGATATTTGACCACCGCACGCTGGGTCAGAGAGCCGAAGTACAGCGTCTCGTTCCCGGGAGAGCCGGGTCCTGATTCGGCGATATGCGTCGTTGGGCGGGAATTGAGGAATCTCTGGAGCGCAAGCACGTCATCGCCGCGCATGCCGATGCCGAGGTTGCGCGTGACCGCAATACAGCTCGCAGGAGAGGCGGCGAGTGTAGCTATGGGAAACATTGCCAGCAAGAGAAGCGTAGCGGCCTGACGACCGACCGTCCATCGTTGGGTGACAACGTTATCCATTCATCCAGTATACTATGAGCGTCGTATGCCACAACCGCCAACGATATATTTCTTTCTCGCCGTGGCCGAGGAGAGGTTCAAGGGATTTTTGCGCCGTGTTCGTCCGCACTTCGCGCTCCCCATGCTTTCGAGCGTCCTTCTTATCCTCGCGCTTCCACAGTACGGAGTATGGCCCGTGATCTGGGTCGCGATGGTCCCGTATCTATTCTTCGTGACGGAACCAGGACAGACCTTCCGCCGCGCACTTGCTGGGACCTTCGTTGCGCTCGCTCCATGCGCGCTCGCGGTCGTCTTCCCCCTCTTCGGATTGAAAAGTGCATTCTGGTCTGGGTTAGTGGGATCGCTCGCATTCGGTTATCTGCGGCATATATTCGTTTTCATCGTCCTCGCGCTCATCGCCGGCACAATCGGGCTTTTGATCACCCTTCCTGTGGTCGTTGCGATCCGCCGCAATGATGGGAGCGCTATGAGTACTATATCGATCGCACTTGCATGGACGCTCGCAGAATGGATCCGGTCGCAGTTCTTTCTCTTCGGATATAGCTGGGGAGCACTCGGTTACGCCCTGATAGATATGCCTTTCTTTCGGTATGCCGCAGCGCTTCCCGGAGGGGTCCTCCTGCTCACCTTCATCGCCGTTCTTGGGAATATTGCCGTCTTGGAACTTTTGCGCGGACCTTTGACATTTAGCAACAAGAAGAATGGTGACAGCCAATTCGAGTGTCGCGGACGGAATATGTGGGTGGATCATCCGCAGACATGTGTGTTCATCGTTGTTGTGGTCGTCCTTTCACTCGCGGGATATGCGCACGCACGAGAGCGCATTTGCGCGGCGCCGTCCATCCAAGTTTCTGTCGTCTCGTCCGATCTCGAGACGCAGCAAAGTCTTGGCCCGGATGCCTACGCGTATTATCGTGCTCGGGTCGAGCGGGCTCTCGCAAGCGGCAGCGAGTTCGTCCTTCTTCCTGAGAACGCACTTCCGATCTTCGAGCTTGATGAAAATACCTGGCGCCCGAGCGCGCAAAGCAAGTATGTCATCCCTTCCTCCGAAGAGCTTCTTGATGACCTTCTTTCCCTTTCGCGTACATTTTCGAGCGCCGAGATCGCCATCGGCCTTCATACCTATAGGGGAGGGAAGGAGTATAATTCACTCGTCACATTTCAAGACGGCGCTGTCATTTCCGTTTCCCACAAACTCCATCCCGTCCCCTTCGCAGAATATCCGGCAGCGGGAGATCTGCTTCCTATCTATGAAAGGATCGAGCGCGGCACCGGGGCGCAATTCTCCCTGGTGCATGGGGCGCACTCGAACGTCCTCACTTGCTCCGAGGCGGGGAACTTCCTCTTCGACAGGCAGCGCACCACGATCATCCTCTCTCCCTCGAACGATAGCGTCTTTTCCTCATCCGAGATCGCGCGCATGCAGCACTCTTTCGCGCGCATGCGCGCCCTCGAAGAAAGCGCGTACCTTCTGCGCTCTTCAAAGGGGGGTATTTCGAGCATCATCGCTCCGGACGGGAGCGTGGTCACAGAGGGTTCGAGAGGAGAGATCTTAACCGCCAATGTTCCGATCTGCCAAGAGATTGAGCCTCAAAGCCGCGATTGACAAAATATCGTTCCGACCGCAATCTGGGGATGGAAAGCGCCATGGTGGCGCTTGAACATTCTCAAATAGGAGGCGGAAATGCGAGGCCGTTCGCGATTACTTTTGATGTATCTTCTTTTGGTCACGGTCGCTGTATGTACCCCATTGTGGGCCAGAGATTGGTATAAGAAGAAACAGCCCGACGGAAGCGTGTGGACATATGAACACGCGGAAAAGATGTCATATAACCTTAAAGACGAACACCATGTTTATCCGTACATAGGGAGCGACACCCAACAAGTACTGGGGAGGCGGACACGCTGGCAAGAAACCCGCGCAACGGGGCACGTAAAGCAGATCGGGTGCCAGCTGTATTACTCGGAAAGCCAAAACCTCCACTATGTCATGTGCACCGGCATGGCGCGCGAAACCGTGCAGATAAACGGCCGACCGGTCGGCGGCATCCTTGAGTTGCGACGCGAAAAGAAACCGGGGACATTGCTGTTCGAGCCGGTGCGATCGTGGGATCTGGAATATCGGACCGGGCGACTTGTCGCCCTTGGAGAGGGAGAGCCCGGAAAGAACATGGCTAGCAATTCGAGCGCGCCGGAACAACAACAGCCTTCGGCGCAACTACCTTCCGTAGCCACAGAAAAACCGCCATCGTCGACAGCGAGTAATGAGTGCCGCCTTCTATCCGGCTTCGCAAAGACATTATGCGAAAAGGCCGCCGCGGTCGGCGTGGTTGGTAGATGAAACACCGATTTAGAGCGAGGAGACCCCTCGCTCTCTTTTTTTGCATAACTATTGTACACTTCTTTTATGTTCGAACGATTTCGCCGTTTGCCGCACCACGAGCTCATTTTCGCTGGCGCCATCGCGCTTCTATTCCTCGCGTTCATCATCTATGACCGGAAACCATGGGAGGGTTTCGGGAGCATGCATTACGTTTCTGGGACTTCGACAATAAGCGCGGTGGAGCGATTCCTCGTCGACATCGATAGCGACCATGACGGGCTTCCTGACTGGAAAGAGACGCTCTATCATACCGATCCCAACAACCCAGATACCGACGGTGATAGGACGTCGGACGGACAAGAGGTATTCGAGGGAAGAGATCCGACGAAACCCAATACCGCTTCAAAGGGCGCAGCCCCGAACGATAAGCTCCCATTCATCGCGGCGGTCGAATCCGCGAGCTCGGCAAGTATCGACGACGCGCGACGGCGCTTTCTCTCCGCCTTCCTCACGGGGCGAAGCATGAGCATCCAAGAGCAGACAGTGCGCGATCTCGTCAAACAATTCGACCCCAATCAGTATCGCGAGCGCTATGCGGCAGATAACCTCAGGGTCGTTCCAGACGCGAGCGCGCAGACTCTTCGCGACTACGGGAACGCGTTCGGGGCCCTCATCGACAAGTACACGGCGCGCACGCACCGCAGCGAGGATGAGATCATCGATGACGCACTCAGGGCGAAAGACGACGCCACGAAATCGACAAGTATCCTTCAGGAGCTCGACTACCCCGCGGCCTCCTATAAGAACTTCGCTGCCGATCTTGCGAAGATCCCGGTTCCGGCGTCGTTGTCACAGTCACATCTTCTCATCGTGAACGGCTATGATGTCATGTCCCGAGGGTTGGTCGGCATGAAGGATATGTATGCGAACCCCGTGAATGGAGCGGCTGGATATCAGGCATTCACGAAATATCGCTACCAAGTGACCTATGGGTACGCTTCTCTGGTAAAAGCGTTCGCCCAAAATGGGGTCATATTCGCGCGGCAAGATCCCGGGGGGGCCTTCACCTGGACGCCATCTACGAGCACGCCCGCGATGTGGATAAATGCGGCGGGAACTCCAAAGACACGAGTTGAGGCGCCAAATGTTTCAAGCACCACAAATGATCTGCTTCAACTAGAGAATCTTCTCTAGCGCATCCTTGTTCAGAGCGGGTAAGTTCAGGGAGTATGGTCGTTATTCTTAGGCAAAAGTAATCAACAGGAAAGCAGGAAATCCCCAATCCTGGGGTCTGTTTCTGTACTATAATACGGGCATGAGAATGTCCCCAAAGATGATTGGGCATTTTGTGGCAGTCGGAATGGTCATTCCCTCCCTAGCGTTCGCGCAATCTTACGTCCCAGTGAGAGACTTCCAGCTAGAGAACGACTTTGCCCAATATTTGAACGATTTCAATCAGTACGTCGATACATTCAATGACACATTCGTGAACGCGGGGGGACAGGGGTCGGGAAACCAGATCACGACCGGAACATCTGATTCCATCCGAGACCTTATCGCTGGGGCAAATCCGGGGGGAATCGCTTCAGAGCCATGCGTCGTGGATAGGGCGGGCGATCAAATATTCGGACCCTCCGAAGCAAATAACCCGACCCAGGTCGCCGACACCTTTTGGCATGACGCAGATGCCCCCGCACAGAGTAGCACCTCGACGCCCAGTCCCTGGCGGGAAGCGATTCAATACGCGAATACCAGAAACTTTGATCCTCTCCCAGAGGGATTTCCCGTCCCAGGGGGAACTGTCGAAACCGACTTCGGGGCAAGTAAACCCCAGGTAAATTCTTCCCGTTCGCTTCGATGCCTTCTCCAAGAACTCGTCGAGTGGAAGAAGCTCGATCTCTCCATCCAGATCCACCAACTTTTGAAAACATACATTTCGGACGCGCAGACGCGGCAGCTAACCAATCAGGCGCAGAGTCAGGTGGCAGCAGCGAATCTCAAATTCGAGAAACAAGGATACGTCGTGACCTCCAACGGCGTCCAGACCAAGTCCCCGCTCCTCATCACCAACTACAACGATATGATGTACGATACCCTGGGGAGACGCGTCCAAATGCAGGTGGCACAGACGATGGCAAATCAAGGGGACCCGGTCGGGTCCTTGAACATGGGTCCGTTCGCGCAGGATGCGGCTCAGCAGATTATCGCGGACAGTGACGGATACGCGGTCGACCCATTCGACAGCTCGAGCCTTCTCACCTCCTATGACCCGACCATCTTCGACCCGAACGAATATAATGATTTCATGCAGGATATGACGGCAGCCTCGGACCCGAACGGCGATCCGGTCATGCCCGGGGTCGGGTTCACGAATCTACTCAATAGCCCGCAGAATACCCGCCTCGGCGCGATGGATCTCTCCACGCAGATCGCCTACCAGCGCGCCAATGACGCGATGGCGCAACAAGAACGCAAATCCAAAGGCGAGGATACTCTCCCCACCGAGCAATCGCTCGATGATCAGTCGGTGAACCCTTACGACGACCCCTATTTCCGCCAGACGGTTTCCCCGACCGCGCAGAACACCGACGCACTTCTTGCTCCGTCGCGCAACACCTACCAGCAACTCGCGGGCGCGAATTCCGCGGACGCTGTCCCGGCGACCTCGACCCAAGAGGCTAATACGCTCATCAACTCCTCAGAAGGGGCGCTCAATTACGAGGTGGACAATCTTGCGAACACGCCGAACGCGGTGCATGACATCGTGAAAGAGCTCTACGACACGATCTGGTTCGGATATTTCGACCTTCATCCGTACACCTCTGAATGGGCGCAGGCGACCATGCTCATGATCTATGATGAGATGAAATTCAACCAATATAGGCCTGGTATAGTAACTACAAACGCTCCGGCGGCACAAGACGATCCAATGAATACTGATCCATCTGAATCTCCCCCAGGATTCTAAACTATCATGACTACCCAGTCCCATCAGCTAGCTCGCTTCTACATTACCCTCGCCTCATTCTTGGCGCTCTTCTTCGTTGGCGCCGTGCTCGCTGCAATTCCGCAGAGCGCGCACGCGCAGACAACGAACGTCAGCGACCCGAACAACCCGTGGTGCTACAACCAAGACACCGGGGCCGGCGTCGCGGCGGTCACTAAGTGCTTCCCGGATCGGAATTCGTGCAACACAGCGTCGAATAATGCGCATGGCACGCCCTGCTTCAACACCATGGAGGCGACGGGAAATCACGGTATCCTCCAGAAGATCTCATCGGCAATATCGTCGGCGAAATCGCTCGTCACCAAGGCGCTCGACACCGCTGAGTGTCTCGTCAAATCTCCTTTTGGGTGCGTCGTCAAATGGATCGCCAATTTCTTCTTCTATATCGCGGGACTCTTCGTCTCCGGTGCGGGGTTCGTCCTCGATTTCGCCATCGATAAGACGATCACCTCAGGATGGATCGGCAAGTTGCACGTCATCGACGTCGGCTGGCGGGTGGTACGCGATGCCTGTAACATGGTATACCTCTTCATTCTCCTCTACATCGCCATCCAGACCATCCTCGGTATCGCCGGCGCGAACACAAAACGCATGGTCGCGAATGTTATCATCTCCGCACTCCTCATCAACTTCAGCCTCTTCTTCACTAAGGTGGTCATCGATGCCGGTAACATCGTCGGCAAGACCTTCTGGGACATGATCACGGTGCAGCAGGGGACATCCTCAGGGACCCAGACCGTTTCGAGCGCTTCGTCCTGGCTCATGACCGGGTCGAAGCTCCAGACGGCGATGGATCCCGAGAGCGAAGAGAATAAAAGTAAAGGTTCTTCCTCTCTCGGAGAGACACAGAAAGCGGTGATCTACCTCGGCGGGGCGATCATATTCTTCGTCTTGGGCATGACCTTCCTCTCGGGAGCCGCGATGATGGTAGGGCGTACTGTCGGGCTCATCTTCGCCATGATCTTCTCGCCGTTCGCGTTCCTCGGCTTGGCGCTCCCGAAATATAACTACTTCCATTCCTGGTTCGGAAATCTCATCCGCGACACATTCTCCGCGCCCATCCTCATCTTCTTCCTCTATCTCATCACCTACGCGATCCGAAGCGGCGGGCTCATGGCCATGACTGAAGCGAATGGCTCGAGCTTCGCATGCTTCTTCTCCGGGACGACGCCGGCATGCTTTACTATCATCTTCAATTACATGATCCTGATCGCGCTCATCCTGGGAGCGCTCAAGATGGCGAGCTCGCTTTCGAGTTCTATGGGAAGCAAGGCGACCTCGTTCGTGAAGATGGGTGCGGTCGGGGTAAGCGGGGCGGCGGCGCGCAACACTGTCGGTCGCTCCATGCGTTGGGTCGCGCGCAGTGAGGCGGTGCAGCGAGCAGCAGCAAGGAAGGGGGCGATGGGAGCGGTGGCGCGCCTCACCATCGTCGGCGCGGACAAGGCATCATCAGCGAAGTTCGGCGGAAAGCAGGGGTACAAGGAGAAACTCGCGGAGAAGGATAAGCGGGCGATCGACCGCTCCAAACTCTTCACCAAAGCGGAGGCGCAGGAGCGTTCACTGAGGAGCTCGGTCACTGGGTTGGGGAAAGAATGGACTGGACCGGGTGCAGGCCTCAAGGACCGTTACGATTCGTTGCATCCGTTCGATAAGCAGATATCGGAGGCAAAGAAAGAGGTTTCACAAAAACAAATGGTCGATAAAGCGGTCAATGATCTCAATGGCCTGAAGACGACCTTGGCCTCGCTCCCAGCGGGCGCATCACTCGCTCCCGCGGACGAACAGAGGCTCCGCGCGGCGCTCGCAACAGTAGGCAAGGAGGCGATCACGAAGGTGGACGATGCGGTCTTGCAACATGCGGAGGTGATCAAACGCATGAGTGGCGAGGCGTTTGGCGGTATCAATGAAGCGGCGATTCTGAACCCGAAGATGCGAGCGGTCGCCCAGAATATCCGCCAACATGTCGTTGATGGCAAGGGAACCAGTACTTCAGCGAAAGAATACGTGCGCAAGCTCGAGCCGAATTCCGCGATGTACATCAACTTCGCTCGGGAAGTCCAAAATGCAGTTAATGCCGGAAATTCTGCCGAGATCAGAAGATTTGTCGATTTGGCAGGACCTAAGAACATTCCGGAATTCAGCGAGAGTCTTATTAAAGAGTTAGGAAGACAGGGTCACTTGAACAAATCGCATCTTAATGCGGTCGAACAGCGAGTACCTGATGGTATTTACACGAGTGACTTCGTCGACCAATTTATCGACGAGGTGAGGAACGCGCGAGGCCCAGCGGTATCGCCTAACCCAAATCTTGAGCGCCTATATCAAGAATTGAAACGGCGTGCCACGAATAATCAAAAAGCAGATTCTCCGTTCTATGACTTGAATGCGCGTGTACCCGGGCGTTGGCCATGATGTTACAGTGACATTTTGAATATAATTCATCCACTTCATATGAATACCAGACCACCGACATACCTCAAATACTCCCAAGCCCCACAACGGGTCCGCGATTTTCTTATCTCAGACGAGATACAAACTCTCCTCGACGAGATCGCACACACACGGAAGCTCTCCGATGAAGACCGTGAGATCCTCTACGCGGAGATCGAGGATCTTTTCGTCGGAATGACCAAGCCGGAGCAATTCGTGTCTCGCCTTGCGGGGAATCTCGCGGTATCGAACGAGCTTGCGGCAGAACTTGCGAAAGAGATCAACACGAAACTCCTAGCTCCTTACCGCGATGACCTGCTTTTAGTCCACGGAGTGAACCCGGCACAATTGACACTCCAACAGGACCATACGACCCTCCCTTCAACTAAACAAGGTCCGGTGCCATCCCTTGGTATGTCTGCTCAGTCGCCCGCTCCGGGGCTTTCCGCGCGCATGGAGCAGGAGGCGTCTCCCTTCGCTCCGACAACGCCACGGCCCGTCACACCACCGTCGCCGGCAGCAGTTCCCCAAGTAAAGACCGCGCAACCGCCGCCAGACCCACTTGAAGCGAAACTCGGAAGCGCGTTCGCGGTCCCACCCGCGACCACCAATGTCGCCGAAGCGCCGCGCCCCCAATCACCCCGCCCCGCGGATCCATACCGAGAGTCCACAAATTGATAGCGCAACCAACAACTTGTCGTTGGAAAGTTTGCACCTATTTTTTCACGATCTCTGCCGTTGGGTATCGCTCGCTCGTTTTTGCTATACTATTCACATGCAATTCCAGGTGCCGCAGTTCCTCGACGTCGAAGATAAGATCGTCGGCCCATTGTCGGTCAAACAAGTGCTTTATCTGGCTGGCGGGGTCGGTGGTGCATATGCCGTGTGGCGCATGATCCCGTGGGGGATCGTCGCGTGGATCCCAGCAGCAGCGATCGCTGGATTCGGCGCGGGGCTCGCTTTCTATCGATACAACAACAAGCCGGCAATCGAACTCTTACAGGCGGCATTCAACTACGTGGTGAAGGGCCGCCTCTATGTCTGGAGAAAAAAAGAAAAACCACAGAGCGTTGAGGTCGACCTTTCGAATCTGCTCTCAACGAAGCACGCGAAGAACATCCCGGGTGCGGCGGCGAGAGGGATCGCCGACCTCTCCTGGAAGATGGACCTGAAGCACCTCGAGGAGAGTGCGGAGGAGGCCGACACGGGAGAGCAATTTTAATGCTATACTACCCATCATGGCGGTTCCCGGCAGACCATCGCAAGAGTTCGTTCCCATCAAGGACATCCGCAATGGCGTGATCGTTCTCAATGATGGATCGCTCCGCACCATCATCATGACGACCTCCCTTAACTTCGGCCTCAAGTCTGCGGACGAGCAGGCGGCCATCATCCTGCAGTTCCAGAATTTCCTCAATTCGCTCGAGTTCCCGATCCAAATATCGGTGCAGTCGAAGCGTCTCGACATCCACCCGTATCTCTTGATGCTCGCAGAGCGTGAGAAAGCGCAATTGATCGACGCGATGAAGATCCAGGTACACGAATACATCGAGTTCATCAAGCGCTTCACCGAACAGACTAACATCATGTCGAAGAGTTTCTTCATCACCGTCCCGTATTCCGGCACCGCGGTGAAACCGGCATCCGGCTCCAATCCGCTCGCTGGGCTGTTTGGGGGAGGAGGCTCTGCGGCGAAGAATAAGAAGGGTGGAGGGGGGGTCGATGCGAACTTCGAGGAATCTCGGGTCCAGCTCGAGCAGCGGCTTTCGATCGTCGAACAAGGGCTCGCGCGCTGCGATCTGCGCACCACGCGCCTCGGCACCGAGGAGATCACGGAGCTCTTCTACCGCAAATTCAACCCCGGGGAGCTCGATGTCTCCGTTGCGAATTGACCATGGAAAACCAGACCGCAAACAAAGAAGTGTTCGATGTCTCGGGGTCCATCCTCCCGACCGATATCTATGAGGCGGCGAACCTCGATCTCAAGGACGTGCTCGCACCGGCGGCGGTCAAGGTGACGCCGAAGCAGATTTTCATAGGGGAGAAGATATCGCGCACCCTCTTCGTCATCTCGTACCCGCGCTATCTCACGCAGGATTGGTTCACCCCGGTCATCAATCTCGACAAGGTCTACGACGTCTCCATCATGATCCATCCCGTCGAGACGGAAAAGGCGCTGCGCACGTTCCAGAAAAAGGTGGCTGAGGTGCAGAGCCAGATCAACGACCGCGAACGCAAGGGTTTCGTGCGCGACCCAGTGCTCGATGTCGCCTACGAGGACCTTGAGACCCTGCGAGACAAATTGCAGCAGGCGCAGGAGAAGCTCTTCGACGTCGGCATCTACATAACCATCTACGGCACGGAGGAGGGGGAGGTCGACAAGGTGGAGACGGAGCTCAAGTCCATCCTCGATTCGAAGCTGGTGTACCTGAAGCCCGCCGTCTTCCAGCAGGAACAGGCGTTCCGAAGCGTGCTTCCTCTCATGACCGACGAGCTTGAGGTGCACTACAAACTCAATTCCTCGCCGCTCTCCTCGATCTTTCCCTTCGTCTCCTTCGACCTTACCTCGGACAAGGGCATCCTCTGGGGGATCAACCGACACAACGCCTCGCTGGTGCTCTTCGACCGCTTCTCAATGCCGAATTACAACTCCGTCACCTTCGCGGTTTCCGGCTCCGGGAAATCCTTCACCACCAAACTCGAGATCATCCGCACTCTCATGTTCGATGCGGACGTCATCGTCATCGACCCGGAGCGCGAGTACCAATATCTCGCCGAAGCGACGGGCGGTCGCTACTTCAACATCTCGCTCACCTCGGAGCATCACATCAATCCGTTCGATCTCCCCGCACCCCGCGAAGATGAATCGCCCGCGGACGTCCTGCGGTCCAACATCATATTCTTGGTCGGTCTTTTCCGCATCATGCTCGGCGGGCTCACCCCGGAGGAGGATGCGATCGTCGATCGCGCGATCACCGAAACGTACGCGCTGAAAGATATCTCTCCGGAAACCGACTTCACCTCAGTCGAGCCGCCGCTCCTTACTGATTTCGAACTCGTGCTCTCCGGCATGGAAGGGACCGAGTCGCTTCTCCAGCGCCTCGAGAAATACACCAAGGGCACTTGGAGCGGCTTCATGAACATGCCCACCAACGTCGATATCACCAAGCGCTTCACCGTCTTTTCGGTACGCGACATGGAGGATGAACTGAAACCGGTGGCCGTCTATATCATCACGCACCACATCTGGACCGCCATCCGCAAGGAATTACGCAAGCGCCTTTTGGTAGTCGACGAAGCGTGGTGGATGATGAAATCGGAGGATACCGCTTCTTTTCTTTTCTCCCTGGCGAAGCGCGGCCGCAAATATTACCTCGGTGTCTCGACCATCACCCAAGACGTCAATGACTTCCTCCGCTCGCCGTACGGCCTCCCGATCCTCACGAACTCCTCGATCCAGGTCCTCCTCAAACAATCGCCGACCACCATCGACCTCGTCCAGCAGACATTCCATCTCACCGACGAGGAGAAATATCTCCTCCTTGAGTCCGGGGTCGGGGAGGGCCTATTCTTCGCGGGACTGAAGCATGTCGCGATCAAGGTCTATGCCTCCTATACCGAGGAGCAGATCGTGACCTCAGATCCGGCGCAAGTATTGGCGCTCACCAGGGCCAAAGAAGAGCACCGCATGGCGAATAGCTAAGGAAACGGCCCCTGAGTTCCATCAAGAAATGTGGAAAAATCGGGGCTTTTTTCTTTTCTCGCCCCAAGAAACGGGGTATCATGAACCCATATGGCCGACTCGGTTCCAGGGGGTAACGTCGTGCGCACATCACAGAACGGGAACGCTTCTGTCGCGCTCAGTATCGGAGGACAATCGTTCACACTCCCGAATGGTTTGTTCGGCGGAGATCCTAAGGGATCCGGACGCGCGCCAACGCGCCCCATAAGTAGCGCAGGGAAGATGATGGTAACGCCGGCTGGGGAACGTCCGGGATCGTCTCGGAGATTCGAGCGGGTGTCGTCATCGCGATCTCGGCGCGCGGATGGGTCAGCGCAAACACTCGAGCGAAGAAGGGCCCGGCGCTTACAGACGCAAGCGCGCGCTCGCCAGGCGGAAGTGGAAGCGAGGGTAGAGGAACAAAAGCGAGAAAAGCTTGGCGGATTCATATTCTGGTTTGTTGCCGGACTTGCAATGGTAAAAGATTTCGTCATTGATCCATTGACAGACCTTATGATCGCCGGCGGCTTGGGTATCTCCGTCACGGTCGTCGGTATGCTCGTGGGGTTGCCATTCGCTGGGTTCGCTTGGCTCATTAAGGTGCTGTATTTTGCATCTTTCTTCGTGGTGCAGTTATATTATTTTTGGACGCACGGCGGCATTCATGAATCGATCAAGTTGCAGAGATTGGTCATCTGGGGCATCGGGATATTCACGGAATGGATCCCCATACTCGACGATCTTCCCATGACCACGTTCATGTTCCTCGCGGTCGCCTATTTGGAGAATAAGAAGCGAACTGGCGAGGTTGCGGGCCGCGTAATTAATGTCGCGATGAGGTATGCGAAATAGCACGACGTCTGCCATATCTGCGCACGCGTATCGGTGGGTCGGAGCCATCGCTGCGGCATCCCTCCTCACCATCCCGAGCATCTGCTCTGCGCTCGATGTCGTGTCCCACACCCTGAAACCATCAACGCCGGGGCCGAACCAGGACGTCGTTGTCAGTCTCGAATCCTATACCGCGGATCTCGGGACATCCCATATCGTCTGGTATGTCGACGGCGCCCCGAAGGGAGAGGGGAACGGCATGATGAAATTCACGGCGCAGACGAAGGATCTGGGACAGAAAACGACGATCACTGCCATCATCATCACTTCAGGCGGCGCGCGCATCGATCACTCGATCGTTCTTCTCCCGCTTTACGTCGACCTCCTGTGGCAAGCGGATGGATACGTTCCGCCATTCTATAAGGGGAAGGCGCTGCCGTCCTCATACTCCAAGGTGAGGTTCGCAGCATTCCCATTCTCGAAGAGCGGGTCCAATGATCCCTCCGCGTTCGCTTACACCTGGTATATCAAGCGTGTGAGTAAGGTCGGTGACGGGCTTGGGGCGAACAGCGTCGTCGTCGCGGCCCCTCGCGAGAATCTTTCCCAGAACGTCTCTGTTGATGTGACCGGTGCGGATGGAGAAGGACAAGGGTCGGCGAACCTAGACCTGAAGAGTGTTTCCCCGTACCTGGTTTTCTATGAGTTTGCCCCACTCCTCGGCTTGCGGCTCGAACAAGCGATCAAGGATGCTTGGCCATCGGAACCCGACCAAACGATGATCCGTGCCGTTCCATACAACATGTCCACCACGGACATTGCAGCAGGAAAGACCCGTATCACATGGACCATTGGTGGGGCGACAACAGCGAACGGCCCGGACCCTTTGGAGATCTCCGTCGGAGGAACAAGTGGATCGAGGACGGTCGGGGTCAATCTCATCGATCTTGCAAATGCGTTCCAGTCGGCGCGCGGACAATTCATCCTTACTTCCGCCCCATCGAATTGACCCTATG
This sequence comes from Patescibacteria group bacterium UBA6899, assembly GCA_002451235.1. Classification (GTDB taxonomy): domain Bacteria; phylum Patescibacteriota; class Minisyncoccia; order Phycocordibacterales; family UBA6899; genus UBA6899. Next base: position 19,500 of record DKBN01000016.1, on the reverse strand, counting down.
GACGAACAAAAAACTTCATTGAACACTCGTACGCTCGTGATCATTGGCGCTGTGGTGCTCGCGATCATCATTGCCGGATTCACATGGTGGTTCTTCTCCCGCGGAGCGAACAGCGAAGGGACCATTTCGGGGGGATCGGGATTCTCCCAAGCTCCGGATAAAGGGGTAGGGTCTGGACAACCGAGCACGTCAGGGAACACAAGCATCCCAGTGCCATCCTCTCCACAAGAACTTCCGTCATTTGTTCAACTTTCGGATGTCCCGGTGGCGGGGATCGGTGTTGTCGATGCTGGCAATACCGTGCGCTACGTCGAGCGCGAGCGAGGATATGTGTATGAATTGAGCGGGCTCTCGAAAGACAGCACGAAGAAGATCTCGAATACGACGATCCCGCGAGTGCAAGAAGCACTCTTCGGAAACGGCGGAGCGACCGTCATTCTCCGCTACCTGGACAACCGTTTCGGAAGCGCAGTCAAGGTCATCAAGACCTATATCGGGAGGATCTCGGGGGCGGAAGGGGGCACACCAGGAACCATCGGTGGAGAGTTCCTCGCTGACGGCATCTCCGAGATCGCGATCTCCCCCGACCAGAACACCGCAGCATACGTCCTTCCCACCGAGAATGGATCGTCCATCCAGGTCATGGATCTCATCGACCGTGCCCCCAAAGAAGTGGTGAAAAGCCCTCTTTCGGAATGGATCCCGTATATTACGAACGCGAAGGATGTCTTTCTTGCGTCCAAGGCATCCGCAGATATCCCCGGATATCTCTATCGTATACGCGCGAAACAGAAAGGGTACGAACGGATCATTGGGGGGAAGCTTGGCCTTACTGCACTCCCGAATCAGTCCGGAACACTCGAGCTTTACTCCGAGAACATACAAGGAAATCCCGCCCTTTCGATCAAGGGCGTCTATGGGTCAAGTGAGGGGGGGAACGCCAACGATAGTATCGCGGTTGGGCTGATATCGATCGCGCAGAAGTGTGTATGGTCGAAAGATACTGTGCATGCATATTGCGCTTCCTTCTCCCTTCCTGCCGGAGCAAAACCATTCCCCGACCTCTGGTACCAAGGGCGGGTTTCTCTTCAAGATTCCTTCTGGAAGATAGATACACAGAGTGGGGATATCCAACTGCTCGGCGACCCGCAAGTGTCGATCGACAAGTCGTTCGACGCGATCGATCTTACCCTCTCTTCCGATGAGTCTATCCTTTATTTCATGAACCGGACCAATGGGCTGTTGTGGGGACTGCGTTTACCCACTCCGGTTCCCCCATCGTCGGCAAGCGGTTTGCCCACGCCTGTTTATACCCCCCAAGAGATGCGAGATATCCAAGGAAGCGCACCATGAGACTCCTCCTCCCCCTTCTTCTCCTTCCCTCCATTGTACTTGCGGATTCATCTCAGCCGTACAACATGCTGGCTCCCATCTTTGGGATACCCTCTATCTCATCGATCGGACAATATCTCGACCTCATCTTCAAGGGATTGGTGGGGATCGCCGCGCTCTTGGCGGTCGTCATGCTCGTCGTCTGTGGCATCAAGATGATGACGAGCGAAGCGCTTACGTCAAAGAGCGAGTCGAGAGAGTGCATCAAGAACGCGATCTTGGGGCTCTTACTCGCCCTTGCGGCATGGATCATCCTCAATACCATCAATCCCGAACTAGTGAAGACACAGCTCGGTATCATCATCCCGCCGGCGGCGAGTACTGATAATCTTCCTCCGGTCGCGCAAACACCGAGGCAAAGTCTTCCGGGCAGGCCTGCGCCTTCTCCAACCACCCCACCCCCGCCAACAACGGGGGCCGCCTGCCCGATGAGCAGTATTAACTTCTGTAACCAACAGAGTCGTATGTGCACAAATTCGCAATGCCCGAAATATGCGGCTCTCGCTCAACAGTACGGCCAGCAATTCGGTGTAGATGTTAATCTAATTAAGGCGATCATAATGCAAGAATCAAGTTGCGGGATAAAAACAGTTGGACCAATGGTCACCATGAAAAATGGGTCGAAACAACAGGCGTGTGGTCCAATGCAGATGGTTGAGAGCACGGCAAACCAGCGCCGCGCCGCTTGTGGCATCCCAAGCTCAACACGAATGACCTGTTCCTACCTTGTAGATCCCGCAAACCTTGATAAGGTAATATGCATGGGGGTCGCAGAACTTAGTGTCCTCCAAAGATCCTCTTGCGGAAGCGATGGGACGCGCGGGGTTGCAGCTGGATACAATGGGGGATCGGGTGTTTGTTCGTTAAGTAATGATTGTAATTCTGATGTAAGCTGTGATGGAGGGGGGGTTACGAAGTGGGAATGCCTATATGATAATCCATCTCACACCCAATGTAATAAGACCTATGATGAAACCCGTAAGTATGCGATGCAGGTGTCTTACTGTCAGCAAAATCCATGATATTAGATTTAACACTATGAAGTATTTTCAAATCATTAATAGGACACTTACCATCGGCCTCGTCTCGCTACTTTTCCCGTTCGTGGCTCTTGCGGTCAGTTCGGTATACGAGGAAGCTCCATCCATCTACGTGCTTCATCTTTACTATAAGAACGGGGTGATCTCCCTCGCTCCTAATTACCCGATGCAATACGAAATTCTCTATCAGGGAGAATCCGCACCATCCTCTGCTCCGAATGGGGCGTATAAGCTTGATGTTTCAAGCATCCGCGGGGCATCTCTCGCAACGATCTCTTTCGATCCACCTGCGGGTTCTTCTTTGGGTGGGGCGTCCTATTTTGACGTACAAGCACCATATTTCGCCGACGCGAAAGAAGTGGTCGTATCGACTGCCGCAGGGAAAATGGTACTCTCGGTGGATGTGTCAGGGTCGTCTTACTGCAACGACGACGGGAAGTGTGACTTCTTGGTAGGAGAGGATCCACTCTCTTGCCCCAATGATTGCAGGGGAACCATCTCCCCGTCGGAGGGGGGAGGGAAGGTCGTTTCTCCTACTCCGGCCGCAACGACACCGTCTGGAACGGCCACCCCTGTGATTGTGCCCCCGTCGCAGCCGAGTACTCCTCCCTCAGATGTTTCGGTCCCACCACCCACACTGGCTTCCTCGTCCATGTCTCATGTGATATGGGCCATCTTGGCTGTTCTTCTTGTTCTTTTCGCTATCTTCGGAATATTTTGGTACCGGAAAAGGCGTTCTTCCCAGTCCCTACCCACAGAGTAATCGTGGTGTTCACAATGGGACGCGCAATTGCTCGATTTAGGGTTATACTATGAGCATGTCTTGCGGATCACGCAGAGTTGCTCTCCTCCCCCTTCTTCTCCTTCCCNNCATCATCCCGCCGGCGGCGAGTACGCAGGCCCTTCAGCAAGTTGCGGGCGCGCAGGCGATGCCGACCGATCCGGGGTGGTATTTCCAATACAAGGTCATCAGTACAGGAAACACGAAATTCGCGCGCGCTGGGTCACCGAATGAGGGGGGTGGAAAATGCGGGCAGCTCATGGCCATGTATGAGAGCAATCCAGATTACCAGATCCTCACCACGACCATCAATAGGGTTCAGCAGAAGTGCTTCCTCATCAAGACAGCCGGGACCATTCCGAATACGACCGAGGCGGCCATGCGCGACCAGGTCTGCAGCGTAAATGATGAGAACGGATGTATCGTCCCCTCTCCCGAGCCGAAAGGAGATGGGAAGGCCTATATCAACAAGCGCGGCTGCATGGATCCGCTCGTTCTGGAGACCAATTGCACCTCTGTCGCGAGTCTTGATGGCAGCGCCGTGCAACTCGCGAAAGGTCTTGCTAATCAGGGGCATACGGTCGTGATCACTGGCGGAACCGAGCGTGGGCACACCTATTACGGGGGGAGTTCCGATCATTATCCCAGGAACGCGACGATGGATCTTCGGCTCGGCGGAGACCCAGGACTTGATAGTTACATCAAGACGAATGGGCTTAATAAGAGTGGCGGATCGCCAACTCCAAGCGGCGTTCTCGCGTGTTCTGGCGGAGCGCAAGGAACATTCTGCGGGAATCGCCGCTGGTACCTTAATGGGTTCTGGTTCGTTGAGGAGCGGTATTCGGACACGCCAAACAAGACCGTGACCCCACATTGGCATGTGTGTAAAGACGGAACGATGGGCAGGAGGGGGGATCCATCGGGACCGACCCCGTGGTGTAACAACCCCTAAAGAAAACCGCCATTAGGGGGCGGTCTTCGATTCGGTGTATTTGAGCGTGACATGACGATCCTTTCCTCTACCAGATGATTCGGTCAGAATGTCCGGTATTTCAGCGAACTCGGAATGGATGATCATGCGCTCGTATGAGCTCATCGGTTCCATATCGACGGAGCTTTTGAAGTAGCGCGCGCGTTCCGCTAAGACATGCGCCTTCGACCGCAGGTCGTCGATACGCTTTTTCTGGTAGTCGTTGACGTCGATGAAGAAATTTCCTTCGTTCCCCTCGTCCCCGCCGGGGTTTCCTCCCTTCTTCTCTATCATCTTCTTCACGATATGATTCAGGGCTTGAAGCCGCGCGCCCCGCTCACCGATCAGAAGCGCTGAGTCCGGGGTGTGGATCATGAACCGTGTCGAGTGGGTCTTTTCGTCCTGGTCGATTCGGATATCCTCGTATGCGATGCCGAGTTTCTCTAGGGTAGCGCGAAGGATCTCGAGGATGTTCTTGCTTTTATCGTCCATGGTGTTTCATTTACTGGGAGGGAACTCGCGCCTGATCATGAATTCCTGCCCGATCCCGAATATATTACTCGCGACGAAATAAAGCGCAACCGCTGCCGAGGTGCTATATGACACCGAGGCGATGAGGATCGGGAAAACGTAGAGCATCTGCGCGTTCATGCTGCGCGCGAACTCTTCTTGGAAGGAGGGGGATCTGGTTGGATCCGGCGCCATAATAGGATTTTTGAGATTGGTCCCCTTAGGGAGCATGTAGCGCGTTTGGAGGTATTGTGTCGCGCCCGCGAGCGCGGCAAGGACGACGCTTTTCCCGGCAAGGTTGATGGATAGGAAATGCATATCCAGAGCGTCTGGGTGCGGCACGAACGAGTAGAGCATATCGGGGGAGATGTTCAGGCCGCGCAAGAAAAGTCCATACAAACCAATGATGATCGGGATCTGGACCAGGAGTGGAAGACATCCAGAGAACGGCGAGACGTTCTTTTCTTGGTAGAGCTCCATTGTCTTTTTTGCGACTGTTTGTTGGTCCTTTCCGTGTTTCTCGCGAATCGCTTTGAGTTCCGGCTCGAGCACGCGCATCTGCCGCTGCGCGACCATCGCTTTTTTGGTGATAGGGAAGAGAAGCGTCTTCACAATGATGGTGAGCGCTATGATGGCGAGTCCAACACTGTGGCCTGGTGTGAGTGCGATGAACGCGATCAGGATATTATAGAGCGGGAGGTATACGAGAGAGTTCCAAAGCGCATGCATCCGCCCATCCTAACCCACACTGTTAGGGAAAATCAACCTGAGGCTGCTGCCAGGGGTGGCAGCGAATGATGCGCCGGAGTGCTTTTGGGATGCCCCTGAAAGCCCCGTATTTCTCTATCGCGATAGCGGCATATTCGGAGCAGGATGGGTAGAAAGCGCAAGTGCGCCCTCTGTGGGGAATTATGGTCCCCAACCACCCCTGGTCGAGGGAGAGGTATCTTTGGTACATATGTATCGCGCCGATCAGTGCGCGACTTACGAGCGGTCCCTGTTTCATGCAAGCGCACGGGGGAGGAGTCGTTGTATTTCCAATCGGAGTAGTGGGAGATCGTTCTTTTGTATAGATTTTAAAACGACCCAATGGATATCCTTTCCGTTCGGTGTCTTTTTGGTGAACGGCTCACATGCATCGTAGATGGAGCGCTTCACCAAGTGGCGCAGTGTCGCGGTCTTTGCAAGACGATTCGATACCACCACCGCGAATCGGTTGTGGGGAAGTGTGTTGGAAGCGATAGAAGCGCGCAGGAATTCGCCGGGGATCCTTCGTTTGGCCTTTAGAGTAGTATGGTCGGCTCGGGGAATACGGAATTTCTTCCCGATCATGTTCATTCGCTCTTTTTTCTTGATCTTTTTATTGGGAGATCCTTTTTCTTCCCTTCGATCGCCTTCGGGAAAGCACCGCCCTTCCTGGGGAGGAATTTTTGCGCGCGAGGAACCCGTGCGATGTGTTGCGCTTCTTCTTTTTCGGTCTGTATGTGAATGACATGGGCGCACTATAGAACATGTTTCTTTACTGAGCAATGTTGTGATTTTAAAAAATACTGTCATAATTTTTCCACATGATATTCACATGTTGTGAACAGTTCCGTTCGTTTGGTGGAGCGTCCGCTCATCCATATAATAGGTTCCATTATCGGTAACTCACACTCTCGTTGTGTATGGACTATAAAGAGCTTTGGGGGAAAGCACTTGCTGAGATCGAGGTTGAAGTTTCAAAAGCGAATTTCAGCACCTGGTTCAAGCACACACGCATCGTGAAGGCGGATGGTGGGGTCATTCACCTTGGGGTACAGAATGAGTTTGTGCGCGACTGGCTCGCGAATAAATACCACACCACCATCCTCCGCGTCCTTCGCAACATCTCGGATTCAGTGAAGGGGATCGAGTACGCTGTTGTGAAAGAGGACCTTCCTAAAAAAGATGATCTTGTAGTGGGGAAGAAGGAGTCTACCTTGATGTTCCACAACGAACTCCCTCTCCAGGATTTTTATGTGAATAAAGAGGATGGACTTAATCCACGATATACCTTCGAGAGTTTTGTTGTCGGCTCTTTTAATGAGCTCGCATATGCCGCGGCACAAGCGACGTTAAAGAAGCCTGGCATCATGTATAATCCGCTTTTCATTTATGGTGGGACGGGGTTCGGAAAGACACACTTGATTCAGGCGGTCGGGAATAGTGTCAAGAAACAGAATATCGGAAAAAAGACACAGTACATCAGCTCTGAAAAGTTCGCGACCGATTATATTAATTCGCTCCAAAACAATAAGGTTGGGGAATTTAAGGAGCGGTATCGGAAGTACGACGTGTTGGTGATGGATGATATTCAATTCCTTGCGGGAAAGGAAAAGACACAAGAGGAGCTTTTCCATCTTTTTAACACCCTTTATGAGAATAATAAGCAGATCATCTTTTCCTCGGACCGTCACCCGAATTACATCAATGGATTAGAGGACCGCTTAAAATCTCGCTTTGGTGCTGGGATGATCATTGAGATCACCCCACCGGAATACGAATCGAGACTCGCGATCCTTCGGGAAAAGCTTCGCCAACAAGAATCCACAATAGATGAGGAGGTCCTTCGGTATGTCGCGGAGACCATCCAATCATCCATTAGAGAACTTGAAGGGACATTAAATCTTGTCGTCTGCCAAGCACAGCTCAAGAATCGCCCCGTGAGTCTTGTGGAGGTGAAAACATTGATCAAAAATAATGCAAAACCGACGAGGCCGGTGTCGATAAAGGATATTGTGAAAACAGTGACTAGCTTCTATAACATTGAAGAGCGTTTTATTTATGAGAAAACACGGAGAAAGGAGGTAGTGAAGCCGCGGCAGATCCTTATGTATATTCTGCGTGAAGATTATAGTATCTCATACCCATTGATCGGACAGAAACTTGGGGGGAGGGATCACACAACAGTGATACATTCTTGTGAGAAGGTGAAGAATGATATCAAGACGGACCCGATCCTTCTTCAGGAGATAGAACAGATCAGGGCGTTGTTTTGAGTGGTGGGAAGTGTGGGGATAATAAAAGATTTTTTGTGGGGAATCCTGTGCACAACTAAGAAGAATGTTCTAGGGGAGGTGGGGATGAGTCTTTCATGAAATAGTATGGGTGTGAATAAGGGTGATGATATCCCCAACCTATGAAATTTATTGGTGGGAAAATATGTTGGAAATCATAAAGAAATGGCAGTAATCCAGAAATCCACAGAGATAATCTTAATAATAGAATCTTATATATGAAGGTACAGTGCGCGAGGGATATCCTAAAAGATGCATTACTCCAAGCGGAACGTTTCACAGGAAAGCAACTCTCTCTTCCTATTCTTTCACACGTCCTTTTACTTGCGTCTGAATCTCATATCAAACTTCGCGCAACAAACCTTGATCTTGGGGTCGAGATCTCACTTCCTGCAAAGGTCTTTACAGAAGGAGTGATCGCTGTTCCGGCCTCTATTTTAGGGAACTACCTCTCACTTCTCCCAAATGAAAAACAGGTCTCGATCGAGTTAGTGGGGCAGAATCTTTCTATCTCTTCAGAATCCCATACAACGATCATTAAATGCTCTCCCTATGAAGATTTTCCGAGCATACCGACGGTAAATAAAGGTGGGCATATCAAGATGGACGCTCACACACTTGCGCAAGGATTACGAGCGGTCTCCTTTAGTGCGGCAAATACCGATATTAAGCCAGAATTCTCAAGTGTCCACTGGTATACGGATTCAGGATACCTGATGATGGTTGCCACAGACTCATCACGCCTTTCTGAAAAGAAGATTTCTGTGAAGAAGATCGATGATGATATCTCCCTCTTAATCCCGATTAAGAACGTGAATGAGGTCATTCGTGTGATGGAAGGATATTCCGGAATGATCGATATTTATGCGAATAATTCACAGATCTCGTTCCTTCATGAGAATATACACATCACATCTCGACTCATTGATGGGATGTTCCCAGATTACAAACAAATCATTCCGAAACAAGTTGTGGCGGAAGCAGTTGTACTCAAAGATGATCTCATTAATACCCTAAAGATCTCACAGATATTCTCAGGGAAGCTCCAACAGACGCGGATCGTTATCGATCCCAAAGAAGGGGTTTTTGAGGTCGGAACAAAGAATGATGAGATCGGGGAAACATCCAACCAGGTCTCATCGGCCCTCAAAGGGGAACGAGTTGATCTTATGTTCAATCAACGATTCCTCCTTGATCCACTCCAATACATTTCCCAAGATAGTATCTCACTCTCCTCTGCGGGGACCGGAAAACCCCTTATTCTTCGCGGGGTCGGGGACCAGACGTTTCTCTATCTTGTGATGCCGATCCGTGTGAGCTGATATATGTTCGGAAGGATCGAAGAATATTTAGAGAGATATCGATCACTTCTTCAAGTGCGCGATATCAGTAAAAAACGAATTGCAGAGATCCTCTCTATTGAATTAAGGGTTTCGATTGGCGCGGATGATATATCATACTCTGGAAAAAATCTCATTATTAAAGGGGAATCAACAATAAAACACAAGATCTTCACCTTAAAAAATATCCTTCTACAAAAGATTCAAAAAGAATTCCCAAACGTAAAAGATCTCTCCTAAGGACTAAGGGTGATTTCCTCAGTCTCTTCAATTTTATTATAAACAAAATCACGGATGACCATCTTGAGTTCATTAGAACCAATGGTCCCACCAGACTCTTGTGGAACGAATGAGATGGTGTATGGAGGCTGCTGTACCGTCCCCAAAAGTTGGTTGTTGAAGTAAAACTCCACCAATGTGATCGGGTAGGTAGAATGGATCGCCGCCTCGATGGTTAATCTATCACCCAACCCACTGACCGTAGAGGTTGCGGGAGCGATAAAATACCCAGATGGTTGGTGCTCGAGTGTATGAATATCGTCGGGGGAAGTTGGTATATCCCTCGTTACAATACTCGGAAGGCCGTTCTTTGCGATCCATAACTGCGCCGGGATCTCCCACAGCTGATATTGTGGGTCAGCTGATGGGTTTATTGGGGGCGTCCCAGTTGGGTCATCCTTGTTCACCCAATGAAGGATCTCGTGTGGGTCCGGCGCCACACGCTCCATACGCGCATCCTCGGGGGTATATTGGGTAGCTAATTTTCCTGAGAATTTATCGACGTCGAATACCTGGCTCCCCTCCCAGATACCACGCAAAGCAGGTTTTGTACTCTTTGGGACCGAGAGCGGAGAAAAGAAACGTTCATTCGGGATCTTTGCGAATGCCTTTTGGAAAAAAGCATTCCATAGGGGTGCAACAATGAATCCAGCCACCTTTTTTTCCATCGGGGAATTATCATTATTCCCTGCCCACGCGCCTACGACTAAAGATGGAGTGTATCCAATGATCCACGCATCACGATAATCATTCGTAGTGCCAGTTTTGACCGCCACCTGGTGATCAGGAAAATAGAGGTAAGATTGTGCTCCGAACGCCGGCGTACGTGCATCGTTGTCTGAGAGCATATCGCTGATATTATGCGCCACATCCGAATCCATCACCCGATCGGCGTGCGGAGCATATTCCTCAAGGGTGGCGCCACGATCATCCTCGACCTTCAGGATCCCTTGATATGGAGCCCGTGCACCATCGTTCGCGAACACCCCATACGCGCTAGTCATGTCAAGGAGTGACACTTCTCCTCCCCCGAGAACGAGTGTCAGTCCGTACCGGCTCTTATCCCCCAGGGTCGTGATACCGACCTTCTTCGCGAAATTAAGCGCACGATCAAGTCCGACCAAATAAAGCATCTTTACTGCGGGGATGTTCACCGACTGCGCGACTGCATTCTTTAAGGTCATGGGGCCGCGATATTGGCCATCGTAGTTGGTTGGCATATAACAATCATCGGCGGTCGCGTTCCCAAGGGGATTTCCGAACGCGTCGCAACGCGTCGAGAATTGTGTTGGGACGTCGAATAATCTCATCTCCTGCGTATATCCCATCTCAAGCCCCGCGGCATAGACGAACGGTTTAAATGCCGACCCCGGCTGGCGATTAGCGGTTGCGATATTGAAATTTCCGTCGATCTTGGTGTCGAAGTAATCACGCGACCCGACCATCGCGAGGATCTCCCCGGTCTTGGGATCGATCGCGACCAAGGCGGCATTCGATGCATTGAACGTCTTAGTGTTCTCAAGCGCATATTTCTTCACGATATCCTCCGCTTGGGTCTGCAGGTCAAGATTGAGGGTGGTGATCACCCTCAAACCCTCCTCATTGAGCGCGTCCTCACCATACTTTTGTGCGAGCAGCTGCCGGATGAACATGACGAAGTGCGGGGCACGGATCCCTCGCTCCGCGGAGGGGATGAATCTCACCTCCTCCTTTCGCGCCAGGGCGTATTCATCCCCGGTGATCATATTGAGTTCGAGCATCTTTTTGAGAACCAGATCCTTCCTGGTGTCGAGAAGCTTCTTATTGGTGCCATATGGTGAGTACAGGGTCGGGGCCTGCGGAAGGGACGCGAGATACGCCGCTTCCGCTAGGGTCACATCCTTTGCGCTCTTTCCAAAGAACATCCTCGACGCCTCCTCGACGCCATAGATATTCCCACCATATGGGGCCTCATTAAGGTAAAGGCCGAGGATCTGTTCCTTCGTCATGACGCGCTCGAGACGGACCGAGAGGATCCACTCCTTAACTTTTCGCGTGATACTCTTCTCAGGCGAAAGAAGCGCCATCTTGATGACCTGCTGGGTGATAGTGGAACCTCCTTGGCCGGAATACCCCTGCTTCAGGTGGAGATTAACGAGGATAGCTCGAAGGATCGCTGTCGGCTCGATACCAAAGTGGTTATAGAACTGGTCATCCTCGATCGCCACCGTCGCGTTCTTGATATAAGGACTGATCTCCTCGAATGTAACGACAGTGCGGCGCACATCTTGATGCACATCATAGAGGAGATTCTCACCAGTGCGGTCATAGATCTTTGTCGATTGCGCGACCTTGCGTTGGTCGAGGAGATGGAAATCCGGAAGTTCGATCGATGCGGCCCAAACCAAGAATCCAGAAAGCACGAACACTCCGAGAAGGAGCATACCAAGGACGAACAATCCGAACGTTCGAGCGAACCGCCCCCGGCGTTTTCCATGCAAAAGAGAGGGCATACGTATCCTCGTATCGTACCATAGGGCCGGATTATTTCTACCCAAAAAAGACAAAACCAAGGAGCCATGCTAGCATGCAGCGTATGAACGGACACAAAGAAGAGCGCGATATTTCCACGACGATCAATGATGTGCTCACCCGCGGAGTAGGGGAACTTATTGATCCCAAAGACTCTTTCAAAGAGAAGCTTCTAGCGAAGGCCCAGGGTACATACTCAAAAGACATCATCATAAAGTTCGGGGTCGACGTGACGCGTCCAGATATCCACCTCGGACATGCCGTAGTGTTGAGGAAATTGCGCCAATTCCAGGACCTGGGATGCAAGATCGTGTTCTTGATCGGGGATTTTACCACCCTGATCGGCGACCCGACCGGAAAAAGCAAAGTGCGTCCCGAGATCGACCAGAAGGAGATAGAGAAGAACGTGCGGACCTACCTTGACCAGGTCGACAAAGTGCTTCTCGTCAACCGCGATCCGAATGGGGACATCATCGATGGGCCGCGTTTCACGTGGATGCGCAATTCCGACTGGTTCTATGGCGTCACAGATATCTCCGTCGAGGGTGCGGGGGCGATCACTATCGAGAATGAACGCAAGGAAAAGTTCCCCGTTCCGAGCTCATCATTCCTCGCGAAGGCCGTACTATATGAGAATACACGTATGCAGAAATCATTCCTCAAACACTCGACGACATATGGGGTATCGTTCGTGAACCTTCTTTCTATCCTCCGCCATATATCCTTTGCGCAGCTGATAGAGCGAGATATGTTCCAAGACCGCATAAAAGGCGGCGAACCGCTTTTCGTCCACGAGATGCTTTATCCGATCATCCAAGGAGCCGACTCGAACGTCATGGCCGATATCTACGGTTCTTGCGACCTTGAGATTGGGGGAACCGACCAGGTATTTAATATGTTGATGGGCCGCAGGGTGATGGAGATCGCCCAGAAAGAACCGCAAGCGGTAATGGGGATGAAACTCCTGGTCGGGCTCGACGGGAAAGACAAGATGTCGAAATCCCTCGATAACTATATCAGCCTCCTTGATTCCCCGGAGGAGATGTACGGCAAAGTGATGTCCATCCCCGACCAAGCGATGGTGGAGTACTTCGAGCTCGCTACCTATACCACAAAAGAGGAGATCGAGCGCCTCCTGGGAGGTGTCACGAGTGGTGCCACGAATCCGAGAGACGCGAAGATGGCGCTCGCGCGTCAGATCGTCGAGATCTACCATGGACGAAAAGAGGCGGAAACGGCGGAGAAACAGTTCATCCAAACATTCCAAGAGAAACGTGTTCCGGAGGATGTCCGGGTACTTCGCGCCAAGTTAGGAACCCCCCTCTCTGAGATCTTGGTCGGCGGAGGGATCATTCCCTCCAAGAGCGAGTTTCGCCGTCTTGTAGATGCGCGAGCCATCAAAGTGGGCGGAACCGACGCGCTCAAGGACCCGTATCAAAAATTCTCTGCAACCATGACGCTGAAGATCGGGAAACACGAGTTCCTCCGCATCGAAGCTTTATAAACAAAGAACAGCGAAACACCCTCTCAAACGTTATACCATTCTTTGCGATCATTCTTCGCTACCTCTGAATTCATTGAATTCATCCTCATCTTCCTCTTCATCCTCATCTTCCCCTTCAAATTCCTCATCCTCGTCTTCTTCGAAGCTCTCCGTTTCTGGCTCATCCCTCACCGCACCATCTTCGTCCACCGCCTTATCCCCCCCTTCTTTTTCGTCGTCATCAAGGTATGAGTCGCTTGAGATCTCATTCGGGTCGAAGTCGTCGTTATCGTTCCGCTCGTCGTCGTCATCGGGGATGATCCCTCCGGTAATGATGTCGTCAACCATGAGAAAAGTATATGAATTGATAATCGAACGTGATATGCGTCTCGATTACCCGCATATGTATCATAAGTCCTTTTGACGAGCAATCCTTTGCTGTGTACAATCACCTTCCGTCAACCGTGGCCATCTTTGGCCATCTTCTGCAAGATGTGTGAGCGCGAGTGCGATGGCGTCGTACTCGTCGTCGAGGACGTTCTGTTTCTCGATCTTTACCAACAATGGGATCATCTTTGTGACCTGAGCTTTATCCGCTCGGCCGACTCCCGTGACCGCGATCTTCACGCGCCCCGGGTTGTATTCAAAGACTGGAAGTTTGCGCTCGAGCGCAAGATAGAGGATCATGCCGCGCACCTCTGCGACCCGGATGGCAGTCTTCTGGTTCTTGCCGAAGAACACCTCCTCAAGCGCGATCGCGTCTGGGTGGTGGTGCTCGAGGAGGGAGCAGATGGCGCGAGCGACCTCCCTCAAGCGTTCAGGAAATGGACGATCCCCCTCTGTCTCGATACACAGCGATTCGAGGACAACATCCCTTCCTTCTCTGCGTTCAAGAACAGCAAGACCACAACGGCCATATCCAGGATCGATTCCCAACACCCTCACCATATCATTCGGCGTTGGTGATCACCTCCTGCACTTCATCACACTCTTCAAGGGCATCAACAAGGGTCGAAAGTCTCACTGCATCCTCGTCCAAAAGCGCCACCATCACTGACGGCTCCCACCCTGTCTCTGTCTTAGTGAATGCCCACGATGCTGCCCCCGGCTCGGCCCATGAACCTCCGTTCTTTGCGATGACGTGCTTGATCTCCTGTGCAGATTTGTTGCGATTATCACTGAGCGCAGTGATGATGAGAGCGACCCCTCCCGGCCCATAGGATTCATATGTCAAGACCTCAAGTTCTCGCTGCTCCGCCCCCATACCCTTTTTTATCGCTCGTTCGATGGTATCCTTGGGCATGTTCTCTTTCTTCGCCTTCTCGATCGCAGCCCGAAGACCCGGGGCGTTCTGGTCACCCCTTGCGCGCTTCGACTCCGAAGCGACCAAGCTACCCAATTTACCAAAAAGCTTTGATTTGCGAGCATCCTCCGCTCCTTTTTGCCTTTTTATCTGCGCCCACTTACTGTGTCCAGACATATCGATAGTGCACCACTACGAATAGTGCTCCAAGCATATACCAAAGCGCGGACCCCCGCTACCTTGCGTCATCCGACCAGTAATTTTTCCTGCCCACCTTTTGAATACGGAAATCCGAGATGTTCATACGCTTTCTTGGTCGCAGTTCGCCCCCGTGGGGTGCGCTCAAGAAGACCCAATTGGATCAAATATGGTTCGTACACCTCCTCGATGGTCGCGGTCTCTTCCGAAGTCGCGGCGGAAAGTGTTCCAAGGCCCGCCGGCCCCCCTTCAAATTTCTCGATCAAGACCTCTAGGAGCTTCCGATCAGGAGAACCGAGCCCGATCTCGTCGATCTCGAGAAGACGGAGCGCCTCCTTAACGGCGATCTCATCAAGCGGACGCTTGCGTACCTGCGCGAAATCTCGGGCTCGCTTCAAGAAATAGTTGGCAGTACGAGGTGTAAAACGGCTGCGTTGTGCGATCTCCTGCTCCGCCCCCTCCGTCAGCGCGACACCAAGGATCTCCGCAGAGCGGCGTACGATGCACGCGATCTCCTCTTCTGTGTAGAATTCAAGACGGAATACCCCACCAGAGAATCGCGAACGGAGCGGAGAGGAGAGGAGGGCGATGCGGGTAGTAGCGGCGATGAGAGTGAATGGGGGAAGTTCGAGCTGGATGGTGCGCGCTGACGGACCCTTCCCAATGATGATGTCGAGAACCCCGGATTCCATAGCTGGATATAGCACCTCTTCCACCATCTTGTTCAGTCGATGGATCTCGTCGATGAAGAGAACATCCCCAGGGGAGAGATTCGTGAGTATCGACGCCAGGTCCCCCACCTTCTCGATCGCCGGCCCAGAGGTAGACTTCATTTGAGCCCCCATCTCCTTTGCGATCAAATGCGCAAGGGTAGTCTTCCCCAACCCCGGCGGGCCATAGAAGAGAAGATGCTCCGGAGGATGCCGGCGCTCGGCAGCCGCCGAGAGAAGGATATGAAGATTCTCTTTGATATGCTCCTGGCCGACATACTCATCCCAACGGCCCGGACGGAGCTTTTGGTCAAGGAATAGAGCCTCTTTTTCGTCATTCGTGCGTTCTGTTGACATAGGATTCGCTTATTGCTACAATCGCTCCCAGCTTGGAAATACGCGCTTTTTTGCGCCTTTCGCTCACAACCAGTGTAGCAACGTTTCAAGCTCAAGGAAAGAGCGAAGAGAAAAGGCCTCAGAAGAGTATTTGACAAAGATGCTTTTCTATGCTAGACTTTCTTTACGATGGTTCGTCAAAATTGAGAGGAGAACTCTCCAAGCGGTTAGGACCCCACAGGTCTCCATGATGTCGGCCAAGGACCACCTGGTAGTCGCCTCGCGCGGATGTGCTGGATGTCTCCCCAGGTTTCCATTTAACTCCCGCTCTTTTGCGGAAGTAATCACTTGGAGAGTTCTCGGCTCAAAACACAAACACCCCACAAGGGGTGTTTGTGTTTTGGTCAAACACGTGCGTCGGTGAGTCCGACAGCACGACCAATTTCGTCGATCGAGGTGATCCCCTTAAAGACCTTTGCGAGTCCGTCCTGCCGCATGTCGAAGATCCCCTGCGGAAGCGCTGCTTCCTTGATCTCGCGCTCAGAGGGGTTCCCTTCTTTGATAAGGGTGTCGACGGCCGCATCCATCAAGATGCCTTCGTAGATCGAGATACGTCCTTTATATCCCGTGAACGTGCACTTCTCACAGCCGACCGAACGGAAGACCATGTTGGGGATGACGAGGTCGGGGCGCAGGCGCTGCATCTCCGGGAGCATGCGCTCGATGAATGTCTGCTCCTTTCCTTCCGGTGTATATTCTTGACGGCAGTTGAGGCAAAGCTTACGGACGAGGCGTTGTGCAAGCGCGATATTGAGCGCGCTACCGATGATCTTCGGATTGACGCCGATATCGATCAAGCGCGGGATCGCGCCAGCGGCGGAGTTGGTGTGGAGGGTAGAGAAGACAAGATGGCCGGTCAAGGCCGAGTCGATGGCGACAGACGCCGTCTCGTTGTCGCGGATCTCGCCGACCATGATGACATCGGGGTCTTGGCGCACTGCCGCGCGAAGGCCATTATGGAAATCATACCCCTTATCGTGGTCGACTTGAGTTTGTGAGATGCCATCGAGATGATATTCGATCGGGTCCTCGATGGTGATGATCTTCACCTCCGGGCTGCGCAGCTTTTTTAGGATCGCGTAGAGGGTTGTCGTCTTTCCAGAACCCGTAGGCCCGGTCGTAAGGATCAACCCGTTCGGCTTCGAGATCATGTCCTGCATGATGGCGTAGAGATGCTCGTCCATGCCGAGCTCTTCCATCGGGACGGAGATGGACTTCGGGTTCAAGATGCGCATCACCACTGCTTCGGCATATGCGGAAGGGAGGATGGAGGTGCGAACCTCGACGTCGATGCCCTGGATCTTGATGGTGAAACGCCCGTCCTGCGCCTCTTTCGTGACATTGAGTTTGACGCCGGCGAGAAGTTTGATGCGCCCCAAGATCTTCCGATAGTGGGGGTGGGAGAACGACGCAACGTCTTGCAGGACGCCGTCAAGTCTGTAGCGCAGCCGCACCTCCTCCTTCTCTGGCTCGATATGGACATCGGAGACATTGGTCGCAACCGCGCCGCCCATCATGATCTCGACCACGGTGGAATTCGCATGCACATCCCCTGACTTGAGCGCCCCCTCGATGATCAGTTTGACGTCCGCGATCGACTTGATCTCGTTCACGTATTTCTGCATGGTCTCATCAGAGACCGCCATGACTCCCGCGACCTCGGCCCTTGCATACGAGACCTCGTGGTAGATCTGCCACGCCTTCTCGAGGGCAAATTCGGATGTGAGGTAGAGTTCCACTTGGTATCCCTGACGTTCGAGTTCCGACGTGAGGGCGGGGAGGCGATCGGTGTTTGGTGTCAGTATTGCCACACGCGCGGTATGTCCGTCGAGCTGGAACACTACCGCCCTTGCTTCTCGTGCCACGGGCTCGGGAATCATCCTAATGACCGAGGAGTCGATGATGACGAGATTGAGGTCGATATACGGAATGCCGTAGCGGGAAGAAAGGATCTGAGCGAGCTGTGATGCCTCCTGGCGGCGGAACTCGTCCAGCGACCGTTCGGAGTTCTGATCGTTGAACTCTATCATGTGAGCGTTATTGTACCCCCGAACCCGTCTACAAAAAAGGAACACCTCTACTTTAAAACATTGACAATGGTATGTTTTTGGTGTACAATGTCCTTATATGAAACTGGATTTCTGCCACATGCACGCGCGAACGGCGTTTTTGGCACTCGCTATCTTTTTTGGTTCGTTCGTACCAGCCTTCGTTGTATTTGCGGACGCGGTCCCTTTGGCGCAAACACAAGCGCCGGATTTTGTGACCGAGAAGAGCGCTCGCCTCAATGGCTGGGTGAACCCGAACCAAACGAAAGACACCCAATATTGGTTCGAGTGGGGATTTGCCGGATCAAGCTATACCTACACCACGGATCGCCGCGGCATCGGCGCCCCCGGTTTCGTGCGCCCCAGCATCGTGGGGCTTCACCCGGATACGACCTACTTCGTCCGTTTGATGGCGGAGAACTCGCGCGGCAACTACACTGGACAGACAACCTACTTTACGACGAAAAGCCTTTTTGGAACTACCCCAGAGGATGTTCGCGTCAGCACACTTGGGGTCCAATCGATCACCGAAAGATCAGTGACGGTACAGGCATTTGTTGCTCCGCACATGAACACACACACGACCTGGTGGTTCGAATATGGCGAAGGCTCACTCTTGGATCAGCGGACGCAACCTTCAGGGATCGGCGGGAGCTCGCAGATCGTCACACGCACTCTCAGCCACCTGCGCCCTGGCATCCACCATAGCTATCGTATCGTCGGTGAGAGCGTCTATGGCAGACGATATGGAGCCGTGATGACGTTAACCACAGATGGTTCCCCCCTCTCGCAATCGTCTGTTGTCGCCTATACCCCGCCTTCCCTCGATCCATCCAAGCACTCGGACGCGATATTTTCCTGGGATCTCCCCGAGGTGTGGCAAGGGAAACTCACGGTCTCGCTTTCGGAGAACGGTGGCGCATACAAGGAGGCGGCTTCCGCGACAGTACAGCCGAAAGGCACATACCAGTTCCGCGTCGGGAACCTCACAAAGGGAAGCCAATATTTCTTGATCGCGAAGATCGATTTCCAGGGACGCATCTACCAAAGCAAGGTCGGATCATTCACGATTCCTGCGCCATCCACAACCACGACGGGAATCTCGAAGATCGGAGTCACGACGGGAACATCCAAAGGAACAGGAGCAGCTACGCAATTTCCAGGAGACATGAACACGGCTCCCCCTGCCATCCAGATGTCCGGCTTGAACGCGCTCAATCCGTTCGCCCGATTGTTCGGTTCACGCCCGGCGGCACCATCGACCACCTCTGGAGGAGGGAGTTCTCAGGTCGCGGCGGCAGGAGCATCGGGAGGATTCCTATCGTCGCTCTTCGGGAAGCAGAACGCTCCTTCGGAGGTCGCGCTGTATAGTGCGACCGAAGGAGAACGCAAGGCGCATTCCACCATTCAATACACCATCCGTTACGCCAACAGCACACAGGCGACGATCTCGAGTGCTGTCCTCAAGGTGATCTATCCGAAGAATGTAATCTATATCGGC
>DKBN01000002.1 GCA_002451235.1 Patescibacteria group bacterium UBA6899 | reverse complement strand
AGAAAGATGCTAGTCTAGAGCCTTGAATTTAATATGTTAGTCTCCTGTCAGATCTTTCGGGAATACTGTTTTCTCTGGGAAAGCCCGCTCTTGGCTGAAAGATACGGCACCACTATCTCTCTTAGAACGGTGCTATTTCCGCACACGGGTCACGGAGTGCGTGTGCGGACCTGAGTCGAAGTCCAATCGAGGGGCACATTATCGTGCCCCTTTCGCTTTTGATATGGAGAGTGTTGAGGTTCGGACAGCGACCACGTGCCATGACGCTATGTATTCTGCAGAGGATCGATCATCGTCGACTGAATGTTCGCCGCCTTCTGCATCACCTGCGTCCCATATGTTGCCGCCCAACTTGATTGGCTGCATTTCCGCCCCGAGAAATATTTACATGCCGCATCGCGCTCCGCACTATACCCGCCAGAAGACGCCCCATTGTCCTTAAGAAGGAGCGCGGCAGCGAGGAACGCATCCTGGGGGTTCCATGGGTCCGCGATCACACTCCCCGTCGCCTTCGTGATGAGATCGTCGTAGAGGACCCAGGTCGAGGGAATGAATTGCGCCGGTCCCATTGCTCCGCCCCAACCCACGTCCTGCGGACAGGAAACGCGGGTATTCTGCCAATCGCGCCCAACAGCGGAGGTGATCTGCAGGAACGGTGAGACATCTCTGTCCGGTTTCATGACCCTTGCTATCGCATTTCCGCTCTTGATGCTGATACCGGATCCCGCGCTCTTGTCCTTTAAGAGACAGGAGCCTTGATTCTTCCCCAGCGACGATTCCTGCATGAAGACCGCGAGCAGGAACGCTGGGCGGATACCGGTCTTGTCCCGAACGAAATTTGCATAGTCAAGAGCCTGTCCGAATGGGATCTCTGTGGAGTCACGCAACGCGAAGAGCGCGGCGCGGATCTCGGCGGCCCGCTTCTTGCGATCATTAAGTACCTTCTGATACTCCTTTTCTTTGTTCTTTGTGATGGCTAAGAGCTGGTTCTTGTCCTTTTGATTCGAAACGACGATCTGTTTGTTACGTTCCAGCTCCGCCTTTGCATCCTCCTCCTTCACCTGCCTATCCTCAAGATCTGCCTTTGCGGTCTCTGTTTCTTGCTTGGCACCCTTGATCGCCTCGGTCGAATTGCGAAGGCTCTCTTGGAGCGCATCGAATGAATCTAGGTCGGAGAAGAAATCCGAGAGCGTACCATTTGACAGCATGATCTCAAGCATCGACGAATCGCTTAGTTCGCTCGATTTGCGTATGATCTGGGAAAGTGACTGACGTTCCCGTTCGATCTTCGCTTGGAGAGCGTCGATCGTCTGGGATTTATCCGCGATCCCACTTGAAAGCTGGTTGATCTGGATTGTCTTCGCCTTGATATTGAGGTTTGCCTTGTCAATGGTCGCGGTGAGAAGTTTGATATCTCTATCCAGGCCTGCTTTTTGTGTCTGAAGCCCAGAGATGGTGTTGTTCAATCCGCTGATCTCTTGATTGATGGAGTTGAGCTCGCTCTGGAGCTGCTGCTCTCGTTGGTCGACGCTTTGCTGGGTACTCGTCGCCTGCTGAGCAAATACCCCGATCGGGGCCGCGATCGCTACCGTAAGCAACGCCGTGCTAGCTCTCCAATACCATGCATGCTGCTTCGTATGCATCGTACCAGTATAACATCATCGCCCTCCATGGTTACTAGGGGTGCCAAACACCCGAGCATCGCTCGGGTGTTCCAGCTTGTCATCAATTTTCGGTCGTTTCTTCTCCTCCCTCCTCTTCTTTCTTTCCTTTCTTCTCGACCTCAATCGCCGAAAGATCGACGGGAGCGGCGAGGATCTCTTCCTCCTTCGCGGGTTCGGTGACCGAAGCAATGACATCCTCGGGGCGAAGTCCAACGATCGTGACCCCTTCAGGGAGCGCGAGATCGACGATAGTAATGTCGCTCTCCATATCGACGAGCTTCTCGAGATCGACAACGATCTCATGCGGAAGCTTCGAAGGCAGCGCCGAGACGGTGATCTCGTGCAGGACCTTCAAGACCACACCGCCGAGCTTCTCCGCCGGAGCGACTCCGACGAATTCGAGCGGAACATCGACCTCGACCTTGCGGTCTTTGGCGACGATGTAGAAATCCGCATGGACCGGATCTCCCATGACGGGATCGAGGTCGACGTCATGGATCAGAGCGTCGAGCCTCCCGTTGTCAGTTTCGAGTGTGAACACGGTGGATTCCCCCGCTTCGTGATGCACTTTCTCGAACTTGAGCCGATCGACCGAAATGGGGGTGGATGATTGGCCTGGACCGTAATAGACCGCAGGGATCTTCCCCCCCTTGCGGATCATTTTCGGATTTACTTTCACGTCTCGCGTTTCCGCGCGCAGCGTTATCATAATCACAAAAATTACTTGTTAATGGGCATCACCCTACCAGAGAAACGACGCTCTGGCAATGCGTGACTCGGGATCGATGGATCTATTGGACGAGATTCGACGGGGTCTTTCCTTCGAAGAATGCGATGAGATTCTCTGCCGCAAGACGGGCCATCCCTTCCCGGGTCGGAACGGATGCGGACGCTATGTGCGGGGCCAAGACGACGTTCTCGAGCTCTGCAAGACCAGGAGCGAGTTCGGGCTCGTTCTCATATACATCGATCCCAGCTCCTGCGATAACACCGTTTTTGAGCGCATCAACCAGCGCCGCCTCATCGATGACGGGGCCGCGCGAGGTGTTCACGAGGTAAGCGGTCGATCTCATGTGGCGCAGGCGTTCCGCATTGATAAGATGCTTGGTGGAATCGAGAAGCGGAACATGGATGGAAACGACGTCCGCGCATTCGAGGACCCCCTCAACGGTAGGATGATAGGTCGCCCCGGCCTCCGCCTCAAATGCTTCATTGCGCTTCACGTCATAGTAAACGATGTTCATATCGAACCCACGTTTCGCATGATATGCGAGACGTGAGCCGATGCGACCTGCCCCAAGGATACCGAGGGTCTTTCCGGAGAGGTCCATCCCAAGAAACATCATCGGCCCCCATCCCTCGTATCTCCCGGCGCGGACGAACCGATCGCCCTCAACGGTCCGCGTCACCGCCGCGAGGATCAGCGCCATAGTATGCTCAGCGACCGTGTTGGTGAGTGCTCCGGGGGTATTGGTGATAGTAATGCCGCGTTTTTTCGCTTCGACGAGATCGATATTATTGAATCCGACCGCATAGTTCGCGAAAATCTTCGCCGACGGGACCGCGTCGAACACCTCGCCGTCGATTGTGTCGGTCAATAGCGGCAGCACGCCGTCATAGGGCTTGGCGCGCAATGCAAGGAGTAGCTCTTCGCGGGTCAGCACGCCGTCCTTTTCGCTCACGTCGAGCGTGAATCCTTTCTCGCGAAGCATCGCGAGGCCGTTCTCCGGGATCCGTCTGGTCACATAGATGGTTGGCATAGGGTTATTGAAGATGAAACGATCAATGAGCGGCCTGTTGCGACATCTGCACGATGAGTGCCTGTAGTTTCTTGATAAGTTCGAGGATCTGCGCTTTGATCTCTGCGATCTTCGCTTGGCGTTCCGCTTCCGTCATGGGATTCGCGAGTATGATCTCCTGGACCGGAACGTTCTCCACCACGGACGATGTCGCTGACGATGAAGGTGCCGTCACGGGAGATACCATGACCGTTGCGGACGCACTTCCGTCCTTTCCGCTGCAGGTGAGGACATACATCATCGGCGGCACGATGTTCGAGACCGTCTCGGAACCGCTGATACCCGCCGAACCGCTCCAGGCATTGCTCTTCGTGCAGGTATCAACATTCTTTCCGCTCCAAGCGATCACGCTTGAGCCACCGTTCGCGACCTTGTCGGGGGACGCGTTCATCGAGAGCTTTGGTTGCGCGTCAACAGGCAGTGTTGGACCAGCAGCATTTCCTTCTTCGTGGAGCGTATCGACGTCAGCTTGGGTCAAGACCTGATCATAGATACGCATATCGTCGATATATCCATCGAACGAACCGGAAAGGATCGATGACTGCAGCATACCGATACGATATCCAAGATCCTGATTCGTCAGATCCGAGAACCAGCGGGCGTTCCCGTCGCCGGCGGAATTCACCTCCGTTCCGTTGATATAGAAATGATATCGCTGCGAGTCGGCGGAGAAGACAAGGTGATACCATTCGTTCGTATTTAGGAGTTGCGCCGCTTGAGTACGGTGGTCCGCCCCGGAAGAATCCCGATACTGGATCATCGGACGGCCGTCGCGGTCGATCAGGAGTGCCGCGTAGATCGAATTATCCGTCGTCGATTTAGCCCCAAGGATGATATTGCGGTCTGAAAGCGAGTTCAGTTTGATCCACACTGAGATCGATCCCTGTGTCCCATGGAGCATCTTGCTGGGAAGTGCGACGCCAGTTCCATCAGCCCCGTCCATCGCAAGGGCGACGCCGACCTTTCCCCCAGCCCACCCAAAACCAGTGGACGTGCCGATCATGACGCCGTTCATCCCTCCCAAGGAGTCGTTTACGCTCCGTCCTGTCCCTTCGTTGAATGTCCAATAATCGACCGGGGTGGCAGCTGCAGCAATGACCGGAACCGCTAACACCAATCCGAGTCCGATGATCGAGCCGAGAAACGACCCTGTCTTTTCTTTATTCGTCTGATCCATATGAGTGAGATAACTTATAAGTCCTGTCCCGATGTCACGAATGTATCATGTGATCCTTCGCGCTTCATGTTCCCGCTTGTCGCGGCGATGGCCCTATCTAATTGTCGTGAGAACACATGCTTCGCGAGCTCCTTATCCCCCCTGTTCCCGGCCCATTGTTTGAGAACGGGGTCCTGGAGCGCTCGCGAGTACGAGAATGTCACTCCCCACGGATGCGGGCCCATCTTCGCGATCGCGTTTAAATTATTGAACGCATCGCCGGACATCTGTCCCCCAGAGAGGAACACTACCCCGCCCAATTCCGAGGGGACATGTTCATGAAGCACCCGGACTGTTCGCGTTGCGACCTCCTCAGTCACGATCGGTAATCCTGAATTCTTCCCTGGGAGGACCATGCTCGTTTTGAGCACCGCGCCCGGAAGGTGCACTCGAAAGGCACGCATCGTCCGGAACAGCATATCGAACACGTGGCCCATAACTTCTTCGGCGCAATCGCTTGTATGCGTGCCATCGAAAAGCACTTCCGGCTCGACGATAGGAACGATTTCGTGATCTTGGCAAATGCGAGCATAGCGCGAAAGCACGAACGTGTTCGCGCCGATGCATTCCTCGGTCGGGATATCCGGGCCGATCTGTATCACGCTTCTCCATTTCGCGAACTTCGCTCCCGCTGTGTGATATTTCGTGATCCGCTCAGGAAGCGAATCGAGCCCTTGGGAGAGCTTTTCTCCAGGAAACCCGGGAAGATCGACCAATCCTTGATCGACCTTGATACCCAAGAGTACGCCGCGCTCTTTGAGGAATTCACGGAACGGTTTTCCTGAGGCGGTCGTTTGCCAATATGTCTCGTCGAAGAAAATGACGCCTGAGAGCGCGTGCTCAGATCCCGGAGTGGTAAGAAGAACCTCTCGGTACTCTCTGCGTGTCTCTTCGGTACATTCCACTCCCACTGAATCGAAACGTTTCTGGCAACTCGCGCTCGATTCGTCGGCAGCAAGGATCCCTTTTCCTGGCGCGACAAGCTGTTTCGCGGTTTCTTCGAGAATATGCGTCTGCATAGGGGCTAGTATACTCCGAAGGAAAGATGAATACTACCCTGCATGGCTTCGGTAGTGCGTGGGTTCCATTCACGGTTTTCCCATTTGCGGAGCATTTGATATGGTACAATCCAACAAGTTATCAATCGGAATATCATATGAAAGAACAATTCGATCTCATCGCAATCGGCGACACAGTAGTGGACGATTTCATCCGCATCAAGCAGGCAAGCGTTTATCACATCGAGGAAGCGAGCGGCGAAGTGGAAGAAGAGCTCTGTCTCGTGAACGGCGCGAAGATCCCGTACGAGTTCAATAAGGTGATCGCCGGCGTCGGCAACTCCGCGAACGCTGCGGTCGCGGCATCGCGCCTCGGTCTCAAGACAGCCTTCGTCGCGGACGTCGGTGGGGACGATCGCGGAAACCAGATCTTCAGTTCGCTCGCGCAGAATGGTGTCGATACCGGCTTTATACGTTCCCACCAGGAGAAGTTTACGAATTACCATTATGTCCTATGGCACAACGCGGAGCGCACTATCCTGATCAAGCATGAGGATTACCCGTACCAGTTGCCGGACATCGGGGCACCGAAATGGCTGTACTTCAGCTCGGTCGGGGGGAATTCCCTCCCATATCACGACGAGATCGCGGCATATCTCGAAAGCCATCCGAGCGTCAAGCTCGCGTTCCAGCCGGGAACGTTCCAGATCAAACTCGGGGCGGATCGACTCAAGAGGCTCTACCAACGGACCGAGGCATTCTTCTGCAACGTCGAGGAGGCGCGTGTCATCCTCAATGATCCTTCCGCAAAATCGGAAGTGCTCCCTAAGATGATGAGTGCCCTGGGGCCCAATATCTCCGTGATCACCGATGGACCGAAGGGCGCATATGCGTTCGATTCGTATTCCGAAAAGACCTTTTTCATGCCGCCATATCCTGACCCAAAACCACCGTACGAACGAACGGGAGCTGGCGATGCGTGTGCGTCGACTACGACAGCCGCACTCGCACTCGGAAAATCTATCGAGGAAGCGCTCCAGTGGGGTCCGATCAATTCGATGTCCGTCGTCCAATACATCGGAGCGCAGGAAGGGTTGCTTAAAAGAGAGCAGTTAGAAAAGTACCTCGCAGAACGTCCGCAGGACTATTTTGCCAAAGAGATCGCCGCCTAAAGCTACACGAATATCCGCGCGAGCGCGATAGAGAGGGCAACAGTGATCGCAAAAAGGAACGCGACCAGAACGGCAGCCGATCCGATGTCCTTCGCGTGGCCGATCAATTCATGCTCCTCGGGATGCACACGCACAAGCATGCGTTCCATCGAGGTGTTCAGCAACTCGGTGATGAGAATAAGGGCATATGATAGGACAAGGATGAGCCATTCGGTGCGAGAAAGCGGCCAGACAAGGAACGCGAATACCAGATAGATCGGTGATCCCCAGTCGATCTCAAGCGCGAAGCTCCGGTCATGACAATATGCTTGGCGTAGCCCGTTGAGTGCAGCCCGAACGCTTCTGGAG
The DNA here is from genome assembly GCA_002451235.1 of Patescibacteria group bacterium UBA6899. Classification (GTDB taxonomy): domain Bacteria; phylum Patescibacteriota; class Minisyncoccia; order Phycocordibacterales; family UBA6899; genus UBA6899. The sequence continues at coordinate 8,968 of DKBN01000002.1, read as the reverse complement.
ATCTTCTTTATGCCCTCCACCATATGTCTTACCCTACCACCGGGAACCGTAAAATGAAATCGCTCCCCTTCCCCTTGATCGATTCTACTGAAACCTCACCATTCATTGCCCGGACGATCTCGCGAGTGATCCAAAGGCCGAGACCTGTTCCGGTGATCTTTGCCGTCTCGCTGTTCTTTACCCGATAGAACTTCTCGAAAAGCCGTCTTTGGTCCTCTGCGGAGATCCCCATGCCGGAGTCCGAAACGCGTATCTCCAATCCTGCCTTTGAGGCGTTTGTCGCGATCCGTACCTCTCCTGAAGGCGTATATTTTATGGCGTTCCCGATAAGATTCACGATCACTTGGTGAAATCTTGTCCGGTCCATCAGGATGTATGGAACATCTTGAGCATCGTACACGAGGGACAAGCCCTTGTCCGCTGCGAGCCGCTGGAATGACTCCACGGCCTCCTTGATCAATGGGGCAGGAGCGATCTTCTCGAGATCGAACGACATCCTCCCCTGCTGAAGCTTCGCTACGTCGAGGATGTCCCCAATGAGCGAGCTTAGATTATCCGCTGCTTCATCGGTGCGCTTCAGGAGCGATCTCCCAGCATCGCTGATGGAATGCTCTTCTCCGATCATTTCTATGTATCCGCGGATGATCGCGAGAGGAGAACGGAGCTCGTGCGCGGCCATGGAAACGAAATCGTCCTTCATCTGATCCACCTGCTTCAGCCGGCGATAAAGGGTCGCATAATCGATGATCCGCGCTTGTCTTGCGAGAAGAATGAGGATCGCCATGATGATCACAATAAGCGTCACATACGCGTTCTGGATCTCCTTATTGACCAACCTGTCAGCCTCCGCCATTGACACATCTGAGACGAGCACTGCGATGACATTTCCACCGCCATCTTGCAGCGTCCGCGCGGTCCGCCAATATCGATCTCCGCTTAGATAGATTTCGTTCGAGATCGGCTGTCCCGGCCTCGCGACCGCAAGACCGATGACGGTCTTCGTGAGATCGTCGAGCTGTATGATCTGTTGGCGTTCCTCCTCGATCGCGGATGCGGTCACGGAATACCCACTCGAGGTCGCCTGGATGACGCGGAACGACCGCAAAGTCGGGTTCTCCTCAGCGATCTCCTGTAATTTGCGATCAAGGTATGATGGGTCGTTCAAGTGATCAACGGCGAAACTCGCGACAGCATCCTCCAGAACATCGACCCGACCGCGCTCGAGACGATCTTGATTATCTCGTGCAAGGGAAAGGAATTGCTCACTCGCATACAAAAATGCGACTGGGATGACGACCAGCAGTGTGAGCGTGAAGATGATCTGCGGGTTATCCCTGATGAACGATACCCCCCGTTCGATGATCCCTGGTCCCTTGTTCATGGCGGGATCGTCTCAGCCACTTGCTGGTGCCGAACGGTGAATCCGATGATGGAGATCGCGATCCCCAAGACCCCAACGATGATGGAGATGAGTGCGATCAGTCCGGGACCTGAGAAGAATCCAGGTGTGGATTGCGGGACGGGGAGTGCAGCCTCAGAGCCGATAGTGACCGCCGCCGCTTGTTTCACGAATGGGATCGGATCGGATTTCGCCACGATCTTTCCACCAGAGTCTGTGATGGCGGTATAGACCTCGTGTGACCCATCGGGAAGCTCTTTGTCCAGGACGTACGTCCATGCGCCGGTTGCATCGCTTTTTACAGTGACAACGATCGGGTCCGAGTAAATATAAAGAGTTACGAAACTGTTCGGGATGGTCATGCCACCGAACGCGATCTTGGTCGCACGCACTTCTCCTCCCTGATCTGTGCTCGTCGCGACAACCACAATCGAGGGAGTGGTGAACAGTTCTGGCGTATCCAGGCCCGTCGTCTTCGGATCTCCCATTGCGACGCTCTCTCCCGCCCGTGATCCAGGAGAAGATGTGGAGGTCTCGAGATTTCCGAGAGGATTCGTATGGGCGATGATCTCGGCTCCATCTGGGGATCCATCTCCATCGCTGTCGAACTTATGAGGATCGGTATGATAGAGATTCACTTCATCGAAATCAGAGATCCCATCGCTGTCGCTGTCGATGAATATCCTCGCACCCTGCCGTTCATCGGTAAAACGATCGATAAAGGTCGCCGCTTTCGGTGCCGATGTTGCTCCTTCGGTTACGATCGCTCTGGTTGTGGACGCCTCAGTGCTGGTCGCGGCGATATCTACTACCGTCGATATGTACTTGCTACAAAGCTCTTTTTTCGCCACACTGCTTCCACAATAGGTCTGGCATTCGTTCGGTGTTCCACAGGTACCAGGCGAAACTACCCGGGTCAGGATATTCTCGGTCTCAGTGACGACAGGACTTGCGATAGTGGCGGCCGGCGCGGAGGCAGTAAGGGATGGCGAAGCGGTCGATGTGGGAGCGGTCGCCGCGGAAAGTGCCAACGCGACCGGATTCTGCAGCGTGAGCTTGAACGGAAGCGTTCCGAGGACCGTCCCCTTCACATCGGTGATCTTCGCGACCACCTGGTAGGTGCGGTTGGGGAATTTCGTCGTGTCCCAGTAATACACCCATGCGTCCTGAGTCGCATTGGATAGGAGATCGTCGATGGATGCATGGCCGATGAGAATATTTGCCGACGCGGCGTCAATGAAATCGATCTTTTGGGCGTCGCTCGTGACGACGCGAAGCTCGATCTTCCCTTTCGCTGTTGCACCCAATGGAAGCGGGAGGTCGTTCATGAACACCTTCGTAAGAACAAGTTGGTCGATGGTCGGCTGCGCGGCCGTAGAGATAGAGGAAATAGAAATCGCGGCTGTTCCGCTTGCTGTCTGCGTCGTCGAAGGATACGGACATGGCCCCAACATGCTGAAATCGCCGTTTTGCGTCCCATCGATGACGAAACCGGAATTGACCGACGCTTGCCAGTGGTACGTGCCGTCTTGCAGCGCAAGCGAGGTAGCGAAGACCGTGCTCTGCCAATGGTCCTCAAGTCGGCTCAAAAGGATGCTCCCGCCATCCGGCGGTGAGATCAGGAACGCGGCAGGTGTTTTGTTCTTTCCATTGTCACAGAATGCTTGGGCATACGCGACCGAGACCGCGAATGAGACCGGGGATACAGTCGATGTGGGTGGCGTCGATATTGTCGCATTACCTGTGACCGTGATTGAGACATTGGGACTCACGAGAGAGAGATTCCCGGCGGTGTCCACCGCCTGAACGGCGTAGGTGTGCACAGAACCTGGCTGCACATTTGAATCCATAAAGACCGTCTGGGTCCTAGGAGTGCTGGTTAAGGGCGTTCCATCGCGGAAGATCCTGTATGCATACACCCCGACGTTGTCGCTCGCGGAGTATGAAAGATTCACTTGTCCTGCGCCCGGGCTTGAGACCGTAAGTAGCGGCTGTGATGGGGGCATCGTATCGGACGAGCTCGGCGATGTTCCGGAACCCGAGGTCGGGGAAGTAGTATTCGATGGGACCTGAACGGTATTCGTGTTGATATCGGTCTGTATCGACTTGTTCCCTGCGGCATCGACCGAGAGGACCCAATATGCGTTCATACTCCCGAGAACGAGGTTCGATGAATCCTTGTAGGTCGTTCCCGTTTGCCTGCTTGCTAGATTGCCGTTCTTGTAGACCTCGTAACCCACGACGCCAACATTGTCGGTTGCGCCGTCCCAATAGAGATCAATCTCGCTTGAAGTGACTATACCCAAATGCAATAACGGCGGCGATGGCGGGTAGGTATCAGCCGTGCTTGTGTTCGTCCCCGTAGAAGAAAGCGTCAGGATAGGGGCTGTTCCGTATACCTGAGCGTCTAGGCCCGCGGAATTCATCGATTCTACCTTATAGAAGTAATTCGTCGCGGGCAGAAGCCCGGTGAGGAGAACGCAGTGCTGGGTCACCATGCCGCCGCCGTCACAAACGGCGGTCGATACTTGGCCGGGAGAAGCGGTACTATCCGCATACCACACGCGCGAATCTGATGGTTGATCCGTCGTCCATCGCACCCTGGAACCCGAGGAGATGATGTTGTCGACCCGCAGCGCCGAGATCACCGGCGCGGTCGTAAGTGAAGAGCTCGTATCCGCTAATTGCCTCTCAAGTCCGTCGAATCTCGCGACCAACCCGACGCTCAATGCGAGCGCGAATACGAAGAACGCGGTGCCGAGGTGGGCGACAGTGTGACGGATCGACGGATGAAATATTTTCATACGGTCACCGGAGCGCGTTCTCTGCCGATACAACGATCGAATCGATGTCCATATGGTAATGTTTCAGCAGCTCGTCCGGAGTCCCTGATTGCCCGAATGCATCGTCGACGCCGATGAACGCTTGTTTTGTCGGATATGCGCGCGCGAGAAATTCCGCGACCTCCGAGCCCATCCCGCCGCGGCGCTGGTGCTCTTCAACGGTCACGATCGCTTCCACCTCGTTCGCAAGAGCGAGGACCGCTTCCTGATCAAGCGGTTTCACGGTCGCAAGATTGAGCATCTTGACGCCGATCCCTTTCTCATCGAGTCGCTTTGCGGCCATGAGCGCGTTATAGACCACGGAACCGGTCGCGATGATGCCGATCTGTGCCAGTTTCCCTTCCGACGCGAAGAACATCTGCGCTTTCCCAATAGAGAACGGCGTTTCGGGGACGGTCATGACCGGGGTCGCCTCGCGGGCGAGACGGATATAGACCGGGCCATCGTACTGCGCCGCAGCGAGAGTTGCTTTCTTCGCTTCGATCGAGTCACAGGGAGCGATGATCGTCATACGCGGTATCACCCGCATGATCGCGATATCCTCGATCGCTTGGTGCGTTCCCCCGTCCGGCCCGACGGAGATCCCTGCATGACTCCCGACCACCTTCGCATTCACGTGGTTGTAGCAGATCGTCGTACGGATCTGTTCCCAATTGCGCCCCGGAGAGAACATCGCATACGAAGAGAAGAATGGGATTTTACCCATCGCCGCGAGTCCGGACGCGACCGCCGCCATCGATTGCTCCCCTATCCCCATCTCGACGAACCGTTCCGGAAACTTATCGCGGAAGAGATGCATCATCGTCGACTCGGTAAGATCGGCACACAGCGCGACGACGCGATGGTCCTTCTCTCCCGCTTCGAGCAGCCCTTCGCCGAACCCTTTTCGGATCGGCGCTCCAGGAACGTCCGATTGGAAGATCTTAGGGTCTAATGGAACGGTGTTCATAGGATTTGCGATATGCAGTTATTCATGTTCGCTCTTGATCCTTCCACGCAGCGTGCGGAGCTCGCGGAGCATCTCCTCCCCCTGCGCTTCTTTCGCGACGACGTCCGCGGGCCCTTTGCCGGGAGGATTGCCGTGCCACTCGAAGCGTCGTTCCGCGAATTCGACACCCTTCCCGGGAATGGTATGCGCGATGATCATCGATGGCTTCGCGAAATATGCCTTCGCTTCGTTCACTGCATCGACAATCTCCTCAAAGTTATGTCCGTCGATCTCTTGCACGTGCCACCCGAACGCCTCCCATTTCTCCTTCAAGGGTTCCAATGGCATGATGTCTTCTGTAAACCCGTCGATCTGGATATTATTGCGGTCAATGAAACCGATCAGATTATGGATCTTCTCCCTCCCGGCGAGCATTGCTGCCTCCCATACCTGCCCGCAATCGAGTTCGCCATCTCCTAATAAACAGTAAAAGAACCGGTTCGAATGCCGTCCTCGCTCCATACGATCTCCCAATGCCATTCCGATCGCCTGAGAAAGACCAGAGCCCAATGGTCCCGATGAGGTCTCGAGTCCTGGAAGCCACTCGCGGTGCGGATGTCCCTGGAGACGCGACCCGAATTTCCGTAAGGTCTTGCGCGCCTCGTCGATGGAAAAATATCCCGAGTGCGCCATCGCGGCATAAAGGACCGGCGCGATATGACCATTAGAGAGAATGAGGCGGTCGCGATCCGGCCAATCCGGGTTCCGCGGATCATGTCGAAGAATATGGAAATAGAGTGCGGTAAAAATATCCGCCATACCCAAAGGCCCCGCGGTGTGCCCGCTCCCCGCCTCAATGAGCATTTCAATGATCGTCTCGCGGATCTCATTAGCCTTAAGCTCGAGATCTTTTATCTGTGTATCATACAAATGTTCCATAGATCATAGTTACGCGTTCTCGAGCGCACTGATTGTCTCCCCGATATCGGGAGCGGAATAGATCGCCGAACCGGAAACCAGCCGGGACGCGCCAGCCTCTTTGAAAGCCCGAGCTGTGTCACGGTTCACCGCTCCGTCAACACTAATTATAAGGTTGGGGAAACGCTCTCGCAATGAACGAATGTGCGTAAGTGCCCTGTCGTCAAAAGGCTGTCCCTGGTACCCGATCTTCGCGATCCCCATGACCTGGACAAAGTCCGCCTGGGGAACATGTCCCACGATCTCTTCGAGTTCAGTATCCGGATTGATCGCGAGCCCGACCTCGATCATGGTCTCCTCTCCCACCTTACGTGCGCCAGACTCAAAAAGTTCTCCACGAAAGAAATGATCAGGATCAAGGATGGATTCGATGTGGAAGATGAGGCGAGACGCACCAAGAGGAAGCCATTCCCCGAGGTGCCGCTCCGGCGCTTGGATCATGAGGTCGATCTCGTAGTTGAGGGTATCCCAATACGGAAGCCCATCTTCTTGGGATCGGAGAGCGCTGAATTCCGGGTCGCTTTCGACTCCGCCGGACGTGTAGGGCCAGCTTGTCGATGGGACAAATACACCGTCCATGATGTCGATCTGGACAAGAGAGACGTGCTCCTTGACCTTCCGCGCTTTTTCTCGCAAGTCGTCGTAAGACTCAGGCATGATTGCGGGAATGACCTCAACCATGCGAGTAGTTCTCGATCTTTCTGATCCTCCGCTTGTGACGATCCTCTTGAGAAAACGGCGTCGAAAGCCAGAGCTTCACTACTTTCCTGGCCTCTTCTGCTGGAACAAATCCCGCCCCCAGGGAGAGGACGTTCGCATCGTTGTGCTCGCGCGAAAGACGCGGAATCTCGAGGGAACCTCCATAATAGACCGTCGCGCGCACGTTAGGGAATCGGTTCGCGACGATCGCTTCTCCCTCGCCGGATTTCCCGAGGATTATCGCGCGCGCATGTTCGGGGTCCTTTGACACCTGCGCGGCAGCAAGCGGAATGAAATCGACGTAGTCATCACCCTTCTCCTCCTTGTGAGCCCCAAGATCTTCGGCTTCATAGTGCAGCTCGTCACGGACAAAACGCACAAGCTCTTGCTTAAGCTGGAACCCTGCATGGTCAGTAGCGAAATAGATCTTCACAAAATAAAATAATTACGGATGCATGGAAAGAAAGTTGTACAGAAAGATAATCGAGAGAAAATTCAACAACAAAGCTACAATTGCGACTCTCGGATGCGAGTGCTTATACAGCGCGATTCCGGCAAATAGGACACTGAATACGAAGAACATAAGTTCTGAATACTTTCCAAAAAACACAGAAGGCACGGGTCCAAAGAACACAATCTGGAGCAGGGATAAGATAGTAATACCAAGGCTGACATATGCCAGATATTGAACAGCCTTTCCCATATTACTAGTATATATGTTTGCTCATTTCCAACACGTGGTGTAGAAGCGTGTTCGTATATCCCATCTCGTTGTCGTACCACGACATCACCTTTACGAGATTGCCACCGACAACGCGTGTCATTTCAAGATCCGCGATCGCTCCATGGAGATTCCCGACGATATCCGAGGACACAAGCGGTTCCTCGGTTACGGTAAATATCCCATCCCACCTGGGCTCCTTGGCAGCATCGCGAAGGATCTGGTTCACCTCTTCGACGGTGGTATCACGCTTCGCGACGAATGTGATATCTGCGATCGAGCCAGTGATGACCGGAACGCGGATCGAGATACCGTCGAACTTCCCCTTGAGATCAGCAATAACCTCACCGACGGAAACCGCAGCCCCGGTCGATGCAGGAATCATATTCTGGGACGCGGCACGGCCACCGCGCAAATCCTTCCCACCCGGACCATCGACCACTTTCTGTGTTCCTGTCATGGCATGTGTCGTATTGAGTAGCGCCTTCTCGATGCCGATCTTCTCGTGAAGGATCTGGATGAGTGGCGAAGCGGCATTCGTCGTGCACGAGGCGTTCGAGGAGATCTGGCATGTTGCAAGTGTTCCTTCGTTGATCCCCATTAAGACCATCGCTCCTTCCACTCCCGGGACCGGCTGCCCTTTCACGGGTGCGGTAATCACCACACGCTTCGCTCCCGCGTCTAGGTGGACCTTCGCCTTCTCATATGAGGTGAGCAGGCCGGTCGATTCAATGACGATGTCGACCCCGAGGTCGCGCCATGGCAATTTGGACGCATCCTTCTCTTGCACCAATTTCGTCTTCTCTCCATCGACGACGAAATATAACTGTTCTCCCTCTTGTTCGGTGTGGATCTCGAAATCCGCCTTGCCGTACGCGGTATCGTATCTCAAAAGGTAGACCATATTCTCCGGGTCGCCCAGATCATTGACGGCGACGATATCGATCTCTGGGGCGGTGCGCGCTAACTTGAAGAATGCACGACCGATCCGGCCGAATCCGTTGATAGCGATGCGAAGTTTCTTCTCCATACAAGTCGATGAATATGATGGGTAACTTCCCTAGTATAGCAGGGTCGGCAGAGGATTTCTCCCCAGCGAGAGGTCTCTATGCAATGAGGTCGCCCTTCAGGACCCCGCCTTTGAGCTCCTGAGGCTCCGTCTGCATCACTTTCTGATACGAACCGTCCGGAAGTTTCTGTTCGACCGTGATGTAGTATTTCCCGGGCGGTACAAGGAAGAAGAACCTCCCGAGCTCGTCCGCGACCGCTTTCTTGATGATCGTATTCATCCCCGGGAGCCACACCTTCACCAGCGCGAACGGGATCGGCTTCCCGGTCACGCGATCGAGGACGCGTGTGATGCGATGCGTCACCCTCCAGAACATCTGGAACGCGAAGAT
>DKBN01000046.1 GCA_002451235.1 Patescibacteria group bacterium UBA6899 | reverse complement strand
GTGCGCGATGATGGAAAAATTACGTATGAGGGTGCGGTCGATCATGGGTGGTCAGTCTACGGTGCTTGAGATATCGAGTCAAACAGAAATATTATAGGTTTTCCTGCTCTGTTGCGATCGGCTTTGCTTTCCAGAAACGATGGTGGAGTGAGGTCCAGATCTCATCGATCTCGCGGTTGTGCATCAGCTTGAGAAGGAACGCCCCAGCGACGATTCCAAGTGACCCAGCGCAGAGACCTTGGGAAAAGATTCCCAACAGAGTATCGAGGTTGAAAACGTCTGCGAAGAGCTGGAGGCCATGATATGCGACGAACCCTGCTACGATGGAAGNNGAACGTTATCCTTGTCCGCCGCAGGATATCGGGAAACCGTCGGAATAGATCACGGAGGGTGACGATAACGGATATAGCGACACCGAGGGAATAGGCAAGTGGAAGCATAAGGACTTCTGTCCCTCGGATATCATCAACGCGCAACAGTGTTTCGAAGAAATAGCGGAATGTGATGCGCGATTCGAACAGGTGTTCAAAAAAAAGGACGGCCCCCATCGTCGCGACGACTCCGATGATGCTGTATTTGAGAGGCTTCTTGGTCTCCCCCATCGCATAATAGGAACGGAGAAAGAGGAGCAATAAACTTTGCGCCACGATAGAGAGCGAGAAGAGCGCGACGGCTGCCGCGGTCAGGCGCGTCGCGGTCCAATCGAACGCGCCAGTACCAAGGATCGTGCGTACGATCTGTGCCCGCAAGACGATGAAGAGAGATGTTGCCGGGAACGACCAGAACATGATGTGACGCATTGCGAGTACGATCTGGGAAAGGAATTCCTTTTTCTTCTCTTCGTTCCACAACCGCGCCAGCGTCGGGAAGGCGGCGACAGAATAGCTAGTCCCGACGATCGCGAGCGGAATGTTCTGGAGATTCATCGCAAGCGTGAACACTGCGATAGCGCCGGTCTCGATCCTCGACGCGAGCGCAACCAAGACGATGGTGACAAAGTTCGTGGATGAGAGTGCGAGGGTCCGCGGGAACGAAAGCGTGACCATCTTTATGACCCCTGTCCAAACGATATTTAAGATCAATCTCGGCGTGAATCGTTCTCTGAGAATGACCGGAAGTTGGATCGACATATGAAATATCGCGCCAAGCACGACCCCCCAGACCAGGCCAGGAAGTCCGAGAAATGGCAGGAACAGGACGATGCCGATGATAATGCCGATATTGTAAAGAATAGGACCAAGGGCGAACACGAAGAATTTTCGATACGTCTGAGTGATCGAACCGAATAGATTCGAGATCCCGAGAAGGAATGGGGAAAGCAAGAGGATGCGGGAGAGCGTGTTATACGAGGACCTGGTCGCCTCATCGAAACCCGGGACGATCATATAGGAGAGTTTGGGGACCGCGACGAAGGTCACGATGGAAACGACCACCATCATCCCCACGAACACTGTGAATGTCGAGTGAAAGAAGTGGCGAGCCCGGCCGACATGATCTTTGTCGTGCATCCGCTCGAGGATGAATGGAATAAGCACCGTGACCGCGACGAAGGAGGCGATCGATGCATAGAGAAAATCCGGGATCCGGAAGGCAGCGTAGTAGACGTCGAGTTCCCTTCCAGCACCGAACTGGTGTGCGAGCAACCTATCGCGCAAGAGTCCAAGCAGCTGTGAGAGGATCGCGAAACTTCCAAGGAGAAAAGCGGCCTCGTGAAGGCCGCTCCATTCCCTATGCAATACCCTACTGATGATCCGATCCACCATGCTTTGCTCGTCTCATCATTTCGACGTCTGCGCCTTGAGACCTCCCAGTGCGTCACTTACCGGCTGCGTCGGGGTCGGGATCCCGGCGTCGAACGGCTGCCGTCCTGCTTTGATGTTCCGGATGATACTCGCGACATCCTTATTGTTCGGATTGAGGTCTTGTACCCCCTGGAACTGCTGGAGCGCGTCGTTGTTTCTTCCTTCATGCATATAGGTTAGGCCGAGGAAATATTTGGCGTCCGCATACGACGGGTTAAGGTAAACAGCAGACTCGAATTCCGTGGTCGCGTTCCCCCAGTCCTTGTTCGCGTAATAGAGGTATCCGAGGGCGAACCGCAACAGGAAATTTGTCGGTTCTAGTAAAACGCCGTTCCTGATGATAGCCACCGCCTTATCGAGGTTATTATCCTGAAGTTCGAGCTGGGTCAGGGCTGAGATCGCCTCAAGGAAGTTCGGTCGCTCTGTGAGCGCCCGGTAGAGATATTCCTTTGCCTGGGCGCGATTTCCCGCCACCAGCTCAAGTCTCGCGATCAGGAAGAGAACGCGCGGACTTTTCGGATTCAGCGCCAATGCCTTATGGTAGTGCGGGCGTGCCGCGTCCGTCGCTCCCTGGATCCCCATCGACGCGAGCGTGTCATAGACGCCGCCGAGCGCGAGTTCGTTCTCGAAATTCGTCGGATCGAGAGCAATAGCTTTTTCCGCGCTGGTACGCGCCACAGTGATCAGTTGATCCGCCTGATTCAGCACTTCCTTCGGGTCTGTTCCCTGCTTCGCTGCCAATTGCTGCAAACGCACGACAGCGAGGGAGCTTTTGAATCTTTCATAGATATCTCGATCAGAGTGCGAGATGGCCCTATCAATGGCCGCATCTCCAGCGTCGAGGTTGCCGTTCCCGATCGCGATACGGGCATCATTGAACGCGATGACCGAAAGTGTCTCCTGGGCGATCAAAACCCCGGAAGAGAGCGCACCAATGAATACCAATACTGTCAGCGGAGTATATACGAACGCCGCGATGCCCGAACCCTTGAATTTTGCATGGTATTCGCCCAACACTCCCTCTCCCACAAGAAAACCGATCAGCGTCCCCGTCAGTATGAACGTCAGCGAGAAGACCGACATGTTCGGAAGGTAGAAACACGCGATGCTCCATAGATAGATGGTGAGCAAGAACAATGTCACGCCGAGGAATGCTCCGATGCGGTCGCGAGAGAGCAGCGGATAGATACTGCGCAACTTCAAGAACATCGCGATAATGAAGAGGAGCCAAAGTGCGATGCCGAACAACCCTGTCGTGGTGAAGAAGGTCGGCACTCTGCCGCTCCCGAAATCGAACGTCGCGTCCCAGAACGGCGTCAGGTTCATATCTGACGTCTTCAGCTCAAGGTAGCTCGAAGAAAAGCGATTCGGTCCGACGCCGAGGATCGGGGACTGCTTGATCGCTCCTTGGATGATCTGATAGGTGTACCCCGGGGTAAGCACGACCTCGGAATACGGCGGCACATGGAGTACTTGGGTCACATAGGATGCGATGGTCCTTCCTTGGCTGTTGAGTTTCACGGTCGTGAGACCGCTTCCATAGAGGAACGAGACCACAAGAAGAATGATCGCCGCGACCGGCATATGCCCGATGATGCGCTTGACGTGATTCTTCTTGCGCACATGCGCCTCCGGATCCTCCGCCCTTGCCCTGCGATGCGCCATTTCTCCTTCATAGATGGCGAAAAGGATGAACCCAGCGGTCACAAAGAAAAGGATCATCCAGAGGATGGTGAAATCGATGGCTACGAGAAAGAACAGCCCCGCAATAAAGAGCAGTGCCATGGGGATGCGGAGACTTCTATTCTTGGAGAAGAAGTACGAGACAAGGATGGAAAGCAGTGTGATGAGGCCGATCAGTGCCGCGAGATCATTCCACTTCCCAGCGGGGGTCGAGACGTCCGTTGTGAAAATGCCGAATCCCATGATCGGACCGAAAACATAGCGAACGAGATGGTATACGCCAAGAATGACCGATGACGCAAGTACCGCAGTAAGTATATAGAGCACCCGATCGCGCGTCCGGAACGCGAACGATGACAGATACATGAGGAGGAAGAGCGTCAGAATAGATGAGACGGTGCCGATCTCTCCAGCGATGCCCACGAACGAAAGATATGGGGTCGGCGATGCGATAGCCGAAGCGATGAAATTCACCAGGATAAGGAAACCAAAGAAGAGTACGAGACTCTTTGGGACCGAGGCATGCCCCTCGCGCAGGCTCATTCCCGCCCAAGCGATAGTTCCCAAAATAACGACGAAACTCACCAGGATGATCTTGGCGAACTCGACCGAGATGGATTGGCTGGGGATAAAGAAGATCGGCAGTAGGAATGTGAGAGCGACCAAGAGTGCTGCGATCACTCCATCGGAGAGGAATCTATTTTGAAGCCCTCGTTCAAGGAATCTTGCAGCGATCGAGCGTTTCTCTTCCGCAGGAACCTTTGTCTCTATGACCGATGTCTCCTCATCCATAATTCTTGTAGTTATATTAATCCTCCTCGTTCACATGAGGGTGCAATTGAAGGATTATACCATTTCCCTTGAAGCCGATGAGTGTTGAAAAGTGTATAACACCACAGATTATCCAGGAACGAAAGACCCCGCCTGTAGAGCGGGGTCTGACATTTTGGTTCGTCCCTGTAAGCCGGATTCTGTAAGACACTTTCGTGCCCGATAGCCATTTATCTGGGCCGCATGTCGCCACGCGGCTCTAGCGGCACTTCCAGCCCCACTTTTGAGCAAAGATGCAAAGATATGATCCTTGATCAAAAGTGGAGCTGGACACGGCCTTGCACGTAGGTAAGGATTTAGCCGTTTCACCCCCGTATCGCTACGGGATTCTCCCGATCGTTCGGGAGCCGTCACCTTTCGGATCTGGCGTCACTGCTCGCACCTCTTGGGTCACCCCAGACAGGCGTTACCTGCTACCGTCCTCCCTCCCTAGTTTGATAGCAATACCATTACTTTAGATAATTCACTGTTTTGTTCCTGGAACAGGAAGTGAACGATATAAAGGTGGGTCGGTGCCATCAAACTAGGGAGGGACGTGTCCGGACTTTCCTCCCTTTTGCTGTTGCAAAAAGGCGGCTATCCAGAACGAACGTGGCTATTATAAAACGAATATCCCGTTCTCGCAATAGGTCCTTATGGGCCGTTGGGGATCCTTTGTAACCCCACAGCTGTGCCCACACGCCAACCGTTCTGCTTCGCAGTCCCGGCATTCACCTCAAGCACATAGAGGGACGGTTGGCGGGGAATGAACACTTGGGGGTAGGACGATGTAGCAGCATTCGCTACGATGTGCGTGATGGTCCCTGTCGCGGAGATCCAGACCATATCGATCGGGAAATTCATCTCTTTCATCCAAAATCCATAATAGTTCGGTCGATCGAAGAAGAAAAACATCCCGGTTCCAGTAGCGAGTGACGTACGGCCAGAGAGCCCTCGCTCTTGCGCCACCGACGTGCGGGCCAATTCGACGGGGATCGTGGTCGTGCCGATGATCACAACAGGCGGTGTCGTGCTTGCAATCATTTCTGTCTGCGACCCACGCGGAATGATGACGCGAACGAACGTTTGGATCACGATGCTTCGCCCTTCACTGAGAAGCTCATCCGGGAAACGCAAGGTCGACATCGCTGCGACAAGAGTCGCGAAGAGAAAGACGACGAGAGCCCAGCGCGATACCCGTTGCATGTTCTCCATCCTAGCGGAAATAGGTCGAGAGCACATATTGCTCGACCATGCGGTGCGTGTTGAAGAATGAACCATTGATCGCGACGGCGTGCCGCATCACTCGTATCCATGCATCCCGTTCCTCGTAATACTTCGGAAGGATGACATATGCGAGCTTTGTGTAGAGCGACTCAGAGTCTTCTCGGTCTGAGACTGGCTGTGGAGCGTGCTCAGGATGCGGACCGATAGACCATCCAGTGATGTTCTCGATGTGACCCTCGAGCCACCAACCATCCAGGATCGAGAATTGCGGCACACCGTTGAGTGCGGCCTTCATCCCGGAAGTGCCCGATGCCTCGAGGGGCCTTTTGGGAGTGTTGAGCCATAGATCGACCCCAGAGACGAGCGAAGAGGCGACCCCCATATCATATCCGGGAACGTAGCATGCCGTAACGAACGGGCCCAGGTCCTTGAATTTCCCGATGATACGTTGGATGATGAGCTTTCCTTCGTGATCGTCCGGATGCGCCTTGCCTGCAAAGATGATCTGGATCCCCTTTCCGGTCGAAGCCGCGATCCGCTTCAGCCGCTCGATGTCCAAAAAGAGAAGCTCAGCGCGTTTATACGACGTCGCGCGGCGCGCAAAGCCGATGGTAAATACATCCTCTTTCATCTCCACTCCTGTCCACTCCCGCACCTTGTGAAGCATTTTGCGTTTTGCTTCCAAATGTGCCTCCCACAGCTCGTCCGACGGAAGCGAGAGCGCATAACGCAAACTGTAGGGATCGATCTCCCACCCCGGAAGATACTTAGAGAACAATCGTTTCATCGGTTCCGAGATCCATTCGCGCGCATATACGCCGTTCGTGATCGAGTCGATCTTATACCCCGGGAACATCTCGCGCGTAACGTCTCCATGCTTCTTCGCCACGCCGTTGATATGCCCCGAAAGCTCGAATCCGAGTTTCGTCATATTGAGATCCTTACCATCCACGATCTTCGCTTTGAGGCTATCGGGAAGGAATGTTTTCCCGAGGACTTGCTCCACCAGTTCCATCGCGAACATGTCATGTCCAGACGCGATCGGAGTATGCGTAGTAAATACGGCGCTCCGGTGAGTCATCCCGATCGGATCGTCGGACCTTAGAAAACGTCGGTAGAGTTCCACGGTAAGAAGCGATGCATGCCCTTCATTCATGTGGTATTTCTCTATCGACGATACCCCCAACGCCTCGAGGATGCGCACCCCTCCAATGCCGAGTACCGCTTCCTGCAAAAGCCGGTGCCTGCGGTCGCCGGCGTAGAGCTTATGCGTGATCTCACGATCTTCTGGAGCGTTCTCTTCGCAATCAGTGTCGAGAAAAATGATCGGGTTTGTCTTTCCTGACACCCCCTTGAGCAGGTAAAGCCACGGCCGGACGACGACATTCCTCCCTTCGAGCACGACATTCGCCCGCGCTGGAAGCAGGACCATCGACCCTGCGGGGTCGACCATCTCCTCATCCTCCATCTGCCATCCACTCGCGTCGAACCGCTGACGGAAGAATCCTTTGCGATATAGAAGGCTCACTCCGATCATCGGGACATCGAGATCGACGCAGCTTTTCAACATATCGCCAGCAAGCACGCCGAGTCCCCCCGAATAGAGCGGGATCGCATTTTGAATACCGATCTCCATGCAGAAATATGCGACCCGCATCCTTCCCATTTCGATACCTTCGATGTTGGTCGGTCTCAGTGGGATAGCGGCAGGTTCGCCCTGTTTCAGTGGATGTGTGTGCACCACTGTCTCGACCCTCTCTTCTTCCTCGAGGACAGGTGCCAATATCTCGTTGAGATTCTCCGGGTCCTTTTGTGCCATATCCGTGTGCACAGATAGCCTTCGAGCTTCCCTGGGGTGTTCTTCCTCGGATGGGGGCGGCTCCTGAGATACCGACACTCCTATCGCATATGTTGATGCACCCTCCTTCGGTTCATCAAGTGCTTCGATCGCCATACGCTCGCGCGCGAATGGTCGCGTCTTTTGCGGCTCAACGGCTTTTGGAGCGGATGGTTCTTTGGCGGGAAGAATGACCTTGTCCCCGGATTTCTTCGGACCGGTAGCCCCTTCGAGGATCCGCATCATGCGGCTGATCTTGATCGGAATATGGTGCTCCTTCTTGGACGACATATCAAGCGAACGATTACCGTCGCATTGTATCACGCAAGATTCACGTTGATCCTCGATCCTGGTGTTGCTTATGTGGAAAGCGTGTGGAAAATCTTGTGGAGAATCTTGGGGAGAATCTTGGGGATAATCTGTGCAAAAACAAACTGCGCTTTGAGCGCAGTTGCGGTTAGGACGGGCCACAGGTCCCGATCGGTTCGCCAAAGAACAAGTATGGAACCGATACTTTCATTCTAGTGAGGGAAATCTCTGAATCAAGGACTCCTCACAAGATTCTTGTGGATAACCGGATCTTGCCCGTTGCAGGGCTCAATCATACTGTTTTTCTCCTTCTTCCGGACGCTCCGGCGCCAGCATCGCTGAGACATTTTCGAAGTATGGCGTGAAGAAATAAAGAAGCGGGACGACAAGGGGCGCTGATTTCCAAAAACGCTCCACCCATGTACCGAGAGGATCGATCGAAAAGGGGGAAGAAAGATATGTGAACACGAAGCTCATCACTCCAGAGAGCACCCCTCCCATGAGGAGTGAGTGGATGACGCGCCGTTTGGTTGCAGTAGACATGGCTTCATTGTACCCCTAAAGCGGCCAAACGGAATATCCGGGCTACTAGGCTACTACGAGCGGATACCGCGACCAGACGCGAACAGCCACCAATTGATCCCCCCGAGC
>DKBN01000047.1 GCA_002451235.1 Patescibacteria group bacterium UBA6899 | reverse complement strand
TTTTCCATCATCGCGCACATCGATCATGGAAAATCGACCCTTGCTGATCGTATGCTCGAGCTCACGCATACGATAGAGAAGCGCAAGATGCAAGAACAAGTGCTCGACTCGATGGACCTAGAACGAGAACGCGGGATCACCATCAAGATGCAGCCGGTGCGGATGCGATACCAGCATGGAATGAGCGAATATGAGCTCAACCTCATTGATACACCTGGACATATCGATTTCTCCTACGAGGTCTCGCGCGCTCTAAAGGCGGTAGAAGGATGCCTCCTGCTCGTAGATGCGACACAGGGGGTGCAGGCGCAGACCTTGACGACGCTGTCGATGGCGCGGGAACAGGGACTTACCATCATTCCGGTCATCTCTAAGATCGATTCACCACTTGCAAGAGTCGATGAAGTGCGCACGGAGATCGTCGGTCTTCTTGAGGCGAACGAGGAGGATATCTTACTTGTATCAGGGCGGACAGGAGAGGGGGTAGAAACATTGCTTCAGGAGATCGTCGCGCGGATCCCGCCTCCCAAAGAGGAATTTTCGGGTACGAAAAGCGCCCGCGCTCTCATCTTCGACTTCTCCTATTCGAATCATCGCGGCGTGATCCTCTATGTCCGGGTGCTCGACGGGGTCATTAGAAAGGGGTCAGAACTTACATTCGTCGAAGCGAAAGAACGATTCTTCGCGGTCGAAACGGGATATTTCGCTCCAGAACAGACACCGAAAGAAGACCTCTCTTCCGGAGAGATCGGGTATATCGTTTCTGGGATCAAACGCCCCGGCGTCGCCGGGGTCGGAGATACCGTGACCCTAGCAAAAGATCCCCTCCCGGCGCTTTCCGGCTACCAGAAACCTCGCCCTGTGGTCTGGGCATCAATCTTTCCGGAAAGCCAAGATGAACTCGCTCCTTTGCGTCAGGCGTTGGAACGGCTTCAGCTTTCAGACTCCTCGCTTACCTTCGAAGAAGAATCATCGGGGACGCTAGGGAGAGGATTCCGGTGCGGTTTTCTCGGGATGCTTCACCTTGAGATCATCACAGAACGATTGCGTCGCGAATTCCAGCTTGAGCTCGTTGTCACGCTCCCGACCATCACGTATGAGGTGACATATCGACAAAGCGGCAGGACAGAGACCATCTATTCGCCATCCCTTTTCCCGGATGATGGGCAAATGAGCGCCGTGAGCGAGCCGTGGATCGAGGCGAGGATCATTACACCCTCCGAATATGTCGGTGGCATCACACAGCTTTTATATGACCACGAGGCGGAGACCGGTGTTACGGACATCTTCGGGGACAATCGTTTTGAGATCCGTTTCACGATGCCGCTACGCGAACTTATGCGAGGATTCTTCGATAAGCTGAAAAGCATTTCGTCCGGTTTCGCATCTCTTTCGTACGAGATCGCTGGATACCGATCGGCCGACGTTGTTCGACTCGATATTCTCGTCGCCGAAGAACCCGTTCCTGCTTTCGCACGGGTGGTGTCGCGGCGGCGTGTACAGGATGAGGCGGAAAGGATGGTGGAAAAGCTCTATACGACCCTGCCACGCCAGCAGATCGTGGTCAAGATCCAAGCAAAGGCCACGGGGCGGATCATCGCCTCGCGCCATCTTTCGGCACTCCGAAAGGACGTCACCGGCTATCTTTATGGTGGTGATATCACGCGCAAAATGAAGCTTTTGGAGAAGCAGAAGAAGGGGAAGAAGAAGATGCAGTCGCGGGGGAAGGTTGCGATCCCGCAAGAAGTATTCGTGAAAATGATCCGGCCGGACGAAGACTGATCCCGAGCTAGAGGAAGATCGGAGTATAGAGGAGGATCATCGATAGGATGACCATAATGGCGATCCCGACCCAGACGGCGTTGATGAATTTCTTCTGTTTTTTTCCGTAGAGGACCATGGTTCGCAAAGATAATGACCCGCGTAGTATACTATAGTCATGAAAGGACCGCCAGATTTCCGCATGAGGTCGCGCGTAAGAAGGATGATCTACAGCAAGCCGTCTGCCGTCCTCCTTTTCGCCCTGCTGGTGCTTTTTGTGCGCGGAGCTTGGGAAATGTACGAAAAAAGCGTGGAAGCGAGAGAGAAACGCGACCAGGCCACATCCGAATTGACCACACTTGAAGAAAGGGAAGCGGCGCTTCGCACCGAGATCGGACGACTCTCGAATGATCGTGGGGTCGAGGAGGAATTGAGGCAAAGGTTCATGGTTGCGAAGGACGGAGAAAACGTTATTATTGTACGCAGTCCAGATACGCAAGAGGGCACGCAGACGATCGTCGTTCCCCTGGATGACAGGTCGCTCAAAGAGAAATTGATGAGTGCGGTTGGGTTGGGCGGACAATAGTGTGAACGCGGGATTAGTTTAGTGGCAGAACTTCTGCTTCCCAAGCAGGTGGCGCGAGTTCGATTCTCGCATCCCGCATAATATTGTGCACAAATAACAAGCTGGAAATATTCTCCGGGTATATACTGTCCTTATGATAGAAAGACCGTCCATGTGGTATGCGGTTGCCATTGTCGGTATCGCATTCGTGCTATTTGCGCCCAGATATTTCGCTTCAGAGAACCCCCAGTACGACTTTGTCTACGCTTGGGTTGAGGGAGGAAGCGGTAATGTTCCTCATAAATCAAACTCCCCGTTTCGGCTCGAAGGGGGGAAACTGATCGTCGTGCCTACGGCTACAAGCTCCATTACATCCGGTAATGGGCGTATTCATATATACCTTCATCATGTATCAGCGAACCGCAGCGTCCCCATCACCCAAGAAGATATCGATCACTATCGATTGGTCGAAGGGACGATCGCCCCTGATGGGTTCGTTTTCACAAAAGTCGACCCTAACATCTTTGATCGGTCGATCAAGACAAGATATGCCCTGGTCAAAGGGATCAATCAGGTCAACATACCTCTTTCCATTCCAAATGACGGCCTTACAGAGCCACTATTTATTGGGTGGGTAAATAGGTGAGTCACAAGAACATCGTATGATATAATGCGCAAACATTAATCGTCATCATACTTATATGGACGGAACACAACAGACCCAAGCGACCGCCAGCGGGACGAAACCAGTATCGATCTATACGACCGTTACATGCGGCTACTGCAATATGGCTAAAGAATTCTTCCAAAAGAACGGGGTCCAATACAACGAGTACGATGTGGGAACGGATCTCGCGAAACGAGAGGAGATGATCCAAAAAAGCGGCCAGATGGGCGTTCCGGTCATCATGGTTGGCGACGATATGGTGATCGGATTCAATAAGCCGAAACTGATGCAATTGTTAAATATCGCGGCGCAATGAAACAAAGAGCGGCCACTAGGCCGTTCTTTGTTTTGGTGCTGGGGACCAGGATCGAACTGGTGACCTGCCGCTCTTCAGGCGGACGCTCTACCAACTGAGCTACCCCAGCGAACGAGGATCCAAATGAGCATCATATCATATATGATCATTTGTTTCGAGCGATGATGAGGCAATCATATTACCCCATCAAATGATAAACTGGAACGTGAGAGGGATACCCTCGTTCGCTTCCCCATGGTTCCTTGATCCTTGTTTAGGGAATCACTGGATCTGATTTCCGGGGAGGAGATTTTGTAGGCTTGGAAGTGCTTTTCCTTTCTCCTCCAGACCCTGGACCATCGATATCACGGACTTGTACGTATCGATATATTGTTCGATGTACGGTTGGAAGTAATAGTATGCCCACCCGGCGACCCCAAGAATGATCATCCAATAGATGACCGTGAATACTTGGCCCCAGACGAATCTCCTGTGCATGGCGCGCAGGATCTTGTTGTTCTCTCGCGTCAGGTCAAGCAATTCATCAAGCTTATCGCGATCGCCAGCTTCCATAGCCGTGCAAAAAGTATAGCAAAATAGGCCAAAAAATCAAAAAATGCTATTATGCTGCCCATACTCCCCTTATAGCTCAATGGATAGAGCAGTTCCGTCCTAAGGAAAAGATCCTGGTTCGATTCCGGGTAAGGGGATCTGCTCGTTTGACAACATATCAGCGACATACTAGCCTTTCCGAAGGCTCATGACACCCGGAGAAGCGATATGGCCATTTGCACTGTCCGATTTTCTGATCGAACACAAGAAATGAGGATCGCGAATAATGAATACCTCATTCTTGAGGTTATGGGAGATAAGGAGTTGGTCGCCCGACAGATCGTGAACCGGTCGAGGGGACGCATCAGCATCCAAAACGTATATACGCTCCTGAAACGCCTCAAACAACGCAAACTGGTACAAGATCGAGATGTCAAAAAGACGCTTTTTGGAGAGACATTTCGTCGCGTCGCGTATCGGCGCACGTTTCTAATGATTTCTCGCATCTGAAATTACGCTGCCAGGTCATCCTGGCAGCTACTGTTCAGATCGATTTCACGTGCAGCTTCTGTGTCTTTTGAGAATCAATACGCGGGAGTCGGATGATGAGAAGCCCGTATTTTTCAACCGCCTCTGCCCCTTCAGTGTTCACTTCGAAAGGAAGGTCGATCACGCGCTCGAATTCCCCCCAATACAGCTCACGAACGAGGTACTGATCATCACCGATGCCGTGCGGCTCAATGCGCTTTCCTTTGATGATGACGCTATCGCGGTTGACCGTGATGTTCAGGTGCTCGGGGGTCACCCCAGCGATCATGCTCTGGATCACCAGTTCATTGTCCGTCTCATACATATCGACAGTCAGTTGACCGACTTCCGGACCCTCTTCAGCGGTCTCTTCGGCCGGTTCTTGTGATTCGTCCCATGCCGCGTTCTCCGTTTGTTCAGGCGCATACGACTCCACACGGTCGCGATCAAGGCGTACCGTTCCGGTCAAACGTTCCAAAAACGATTGTTTATCTCTTGGTTGGGGCATATGCGTTCGTCCGCTGAGGAGAAAGGAATCCCGTATGAGTGTATGCTACATGGCTCCTCGGCGCCAGTCGTTTCACCCTTTCACAGAGGAAGAGAATGAGAATGATGACCGACCATAGGCCGAGGAAGATCATATATATATAGCTTTCCCCACTTTTCATTATAGAGAAGTTGAACAATGAGTGCAATGCAATGGCGCCCGAAAGTCCAACGGCGCCGGCGAGTTCGCGTTCGAACCTTCGCTCATAGAACGTGAACGCAAGCGAGATACCAATGATCGCGCTCGCGGCAACGTGCAAGACGGTCGAACCAATGAAACGGAAATTCCCCAAAAGAAGGGTCTTAACCGCATCCCCCTCGCCGACGGGAGAGAGAAGGAACATCGCGTTCTCGAGTGCCGCGAACCCGAGCGCGATGGTCACGAAATAGATCACCGCGTCGATCGGTTCATCAAAGTACGCGGTACGTAATGCGATCACATAGATGCCTGCATACTTCAGGATCTCCTCGATCGCCGACCAAAGAAAGAGAAGGGTATAATTGTCTGTCCCAGGGAAATATGCGGATGCAAGATCGGCGACGAAATGTTCGGTCGGGTATGCAAGGGATGTGGCTAGCATGCCGACCAAGAACGCGAGGATGATGAGGCTGCGCGGTTCAGGGTGCAAGCGGTCTTCCTTGAGCCAGAACCAAAGCCAAAGGATCGCAGGAAGTATGCCCGCCGAAAGAGCGATGAAGAGAACAAGCGGATCGGTTCGAATGAGCATCTCTGTCATTTCAATGCCGTGGGGCATCAATCAGTATAGCGCAAAACAGCGGCTTGGGTCGAAGAACATCCATTCCTGTTATGTCTTTGGCCAGGGTGTGATGATGAGGGGTTGCGTACCTTCGGGAAGTGACTTCCAGATCTCTTCGGTAATGAACGGCATGAACGGATGGAGCAATTTCAACGACCCAATGAACACGTATCGGAGCGACCATTGTGCAGAACGTCGTTCCTCATCCCCACCTTCTCTTAGCAATGATTTCCGTTCTTCGATGGCGATGTCTGCCAGGGTGTGCCAAACGTAATGATAGAGCCTTTCGGCGGCAAGATGGAGTTTATAGGTCGAGATATGCTCCGTCACATACGATACGATCTCGTCGTACTCATCGACAAATCTTTGGTCAGCATCGGAGAGAGTCGGTCTTTTGGCGGGATCAATCTCTTCGGTCGAGGAGAGGATGAAACGGGCGATGTTCCAGACCTTGTTCGAGAACTTCTTGTATGCCCGGATCTTGTCTTCAGAAAGATTCAGATCGCTTCCCGGGCCCGTGCCGATGATAAGCGACATGCGGGTGGCATCCGCGCCGTATTTCACGATCATCTCCAGAGGATCAATGATGTTTCCCAATGATTTGGACATCTTCCTGCCTTTTGCGTCCCGGACCAACCCATGCAGGTATACGGTTCGGAAGGGAACTTCGCCCATGTGATACCCGCTCATAAGGATCATTCTTGCTACCCAGAAAAAGAGGATGTCATAGCCGGTTTCCAGAAGAGAAGTCGGATGATAGAGCTTGAGATCCGGCGAATCTTGATCTGGCCAGCCGAGTGTGGAGAAGGTCCACAGCCCGGAGGAGAACCAGGTGTCTAGGGTATCGGGATCCTGGACCCAATCTGAACCAGGTGACTCAATTTGAACTTTTACTCTCTCATTATCTCTTTTCGGGTCGTTAGGGATACTTATTGTAGATGGGATCCATGCTGGGATACGGTGACCATACCAGATCTGGCGGGAGATGCACCAATCACGAAGGTTATCGACCCACTGGAAATAGATCTTTTTAAAACGGTCAGGAAGTATCTCGATGGCCCCGGATGCGACCGACTTGCGCATGATCTCCTTGAGCGTCGTAAGGGAGCCAGGGGGGATCCCATCAATGTTCGAGCGTTCAAGGGTAATGGGCTTATTGACGTCGATGAACCACTGTAACTTGATCTGCGGCTCAATGACACCGCCCCCGCGGCTATTCGTTGCGACGTTGTGGACATAACGTTCTTCGATCTTCTCGACGAGCCCCTTTTGCTCCAGTTTTTTGACGATCTCGGGGCGGGCTTTGGAGATGTGCATACCCGCGAATTCCCCTGCGATCGGGAGCAACTTCCCACGTTCGTCGATGATCTGCTCCTTATCGAGCCTATGTCGTTCTGCAATATCGAAATCAACAGCATCATGCCAGGGAGTGATCGTCATTACCCCGGATCCGAAGGACATATCAATAGCGGTATCCTTGATGATGGTTGCGGTCACGGGCCCGTTGATCCACTCGACCTCTACTTTTTGCCCATGGGCA
Source organism: Patescibacteria group bacterium UBA6899 (assembly GCA_002451235.1). Classification (GTDB taxonomy): domain Bacteria; phylum Patescibacteriota; class Minisyncoccia; order Phycocordibacterales; family UBA6899; genus UBA6899. The sequence goes on along the minus strand of DKBN01000047.1, from coordinate 3,133 downwards.
TATCGCGCGTATCTCGCGTCGTCCGGATGCATCACTACATACCTATCCCCGAATTTCGTCTCAGGACGAGAGGTGCCGATCACGAACGGTCCGTATTTCAGGTAATAGAACGGCCCGGTCATTTCGACATACTCGATCTCGTCATCAGAGACGGTCGTCTGCATTTTGGGGTCCCAATTGACGATCCGATGGCCGCGATAGATCAATCCATCGTCATACATCCGCTTGAAGGCGGTACGAACAGCGAGCGAACGATTCTCGTCAAGAGTGTACGCTTCACGTCCCCAATCGACCGAAGCCCCCATCTTTTTGATCTGGTGAACGATCGTATCGTGGCTCTCTTGAGCGAATCGCTCCACTCGCTTCAAGAACTCCTCCCGACCAAGATCGTATTTCGAGACCTTTTCCTTCTCGAGTAGTTTTTCTACCTTCGACTGTGTCGCAATGGCAGCATGGTCGGTTCCTGGGATCCATAGTGTCCTCTTGCCACGCATGCGTTCGAACCTAACCACGATATCCTCAATGGCGAGCATGGCAGCATGTCCCATATGAAGCACACCTGTCACATTCGGCGGCGGCAGCACTATACTGAACGACACGGCATCCTGTTTGGCAAGTCCTGATGAGATAGCCTTTTCGGGAGTAAATAGTCTGTCTTTTTCCCAGGCCGCATAGATCGAATCTTCGGTTTGATCGGGTTTATACGGCTCGAGAAATTTATTATCCATGGGTGGATGATAGCACATTCTTCATAAAATCAAGCGAGTGTATTCGAAAAGCTTTTGAAAGGACATCATAAAGGACACATAGTATTGCACGTCACTATGTCTGTTATAAATGTCTTTTATATAAGCTATGAAAATGTCCTTTATATGGCTCTATTACGCCATAAAAACGCCGTACTGTTCATTGACGCTAAAGACCCAATAAATATACTTAGCAGCATCAATTGTTCCTCGCGTGTCGAGGGTGTGTGAACCCAAGCGACCATAATGCGATCAAGTCCTCTCGGGGGAAGAGGGTGGTGTTTATTTGTGCAAAATTGGCGCGCTGTCAGCTTGTCTGATGCAAATCGGTCATTAATAGAAAAAATTATCATTCAGTTTATGAGCATCATGCGATATTCGAGGGGCAAGAGCGCGTTTTCAGTAAAGCTGTTTTCTTTGTTGATGATGTTCGCGCTCCTCATGAATACGGGAGCCATTGCTTTTCGGGCGACTGCGGTCTCTGCGAATGATCTCGAGGACGCGACGATCGCCTCTGGGGTCACTGCCTCCGACGAAAGCAGCACAACATCAAATGATGGCTTGGAAACAAGCAAAACGCCAACGAGCACTGATCTAGTTGCGCCTGGCGGTACTGATGCTACATCAGGCCAGGAGCAGACAGGGGAGCTTGAGTCGCTCCGGTCGCTCATCGCTTCCCTCGGAGCATCCTCATCTTCGAGCGCAATTTCATCCTCTGAAACGCAAGCCGAAAGCGAGGGTTCCGCAGCGGCAAGCTCTTTGGTGCATGTATGGTATTCGGCTCATGACACGGATGATCAGGAGCAGACCGACACCGTGTCCCTCCACCAATCAACCCCGATTCCTGCGTCTGAATGCGAGGAAAAATGCGAGAACGAAGGATCCGGGGACACTGGGGGGATCGCGATCGGAGCGGGGCAGATGGTGTGGCATTTTGTTCTGACGAATTCCGTAACAAGCCATCCAGCGACCCTCCATGTTTCTTTTGGCGGTGGGGAACGCCTCGTCCCTCCTACCAAGGCCAATGATGGAGTGCAGCATTTCTATGTCGCTTCAGCCGCGACTGCGACTCTTACGTTGGCCTATGCGACAGGGGCGATAGCCCGTGACGATAAGTCGATGCAATTGAGTCTTTCGCACTGCGTTTTTGGTTCCGGGATTCCTCCACCTCCTCCCCCGCCCCCTCCGCCCCCTCCTGTCGGGACGTCAACGATCATCGCTCAAAAGATCGTTTGTGACAGCGAGACCGATCTCCCGAATTGGGGCCTTGGCGGACCGAATATCACAGAAACTACAGCTGCCGCATTCCTCTCGACACATCCGAATTGCCACCTTCAAAGCGGTTGGCAATTCCAATATGCGCTTGGGAATACGCCGAATCCCGGCGACAATATAACGGTCCTTGCGGGCGCTCCTTGGGTCACTTCATCTTCGACCGACGTGAACGGGATGACGAGTTGGCAGCTACCGGCGACCTCTTCGCCGCTCTGGGTGCGCGAGGTCCTGCAGCCAGGCTATATCGGGTTCACATACGGGGAGAATAACGGACAGAATGTCGACCCGGTATCGGCTGAGATGTATTGCCGCACCGATGTCCTTAACTACGACAACTACGATCGCATCGATTCCTTGGCGGCAGAGGCCACATATCATTGTGTTGCTTTCAACGCCAAGAAACCAATTCCCGCCTCCTGCGAGGTGGATATCGTGAGCGATCCTTCGGATCTCATCGAGGGCGATGGCCATGCAGTGGCGACCTATGATCAGAATCCCCGATGGACGGCAGTCATCCCGGGAGCCACCTGGATTTGGAAGACATTCTTCGTCACCGACCCGAGTGTCGATGACACGACAACGTTCACGAGATCATTCAGCGTCGCAGCGACTCCCACGAGCGCGACATTGACCGTGGCGGCGGACAATTCATACACAGCAACATTGAATGGCGTCCAAGTCGGATCTGACCCGACCGAATACAATTATTTCGATGAGGGAAAGGATACGTATGATCTTACCCCGTTCGTTCATTCGAACGGCAACACACTCAAATTCACGGTGAAGAACTGGGGACTTCCAGGGTCGACAGCGGAGACCAACCCCGCGGGACTTCTCTATAAATTGAAGCTCCAAGTCCCCGGGAATGATTGTCCCTCGACGAATCAGCGGCCAGTCATCACCGTGACCCCTCCGAATCCTCAGACAGTGATAGAGGGGACAATATATGTCGACCCTGGCGCGACCGCATATGATCCGGAGGACGGAGATATCACTTCGAAGATCATCGCTACGGGAACCGTGAATACCGCCATCTTGGGCGCGTACACCATCACCTACAACGCCACCGACTCCCAGGGACTCGCGGCCGATCCCCAAACTCGCACCGTCAA
>DKBN01000025.1 GCA_002451235.1 Patescibacteria group bacterium UBA6899 | reverse complement strand
CGCGCCTGACCCTGGACGGTGATCACGTCATTGTCGCCCTCTATCGATACATCCAGATCCTTGATCTCAACCCCAGGGACCTGCGCGAAGATGACGATCTCCGCGTCATTTTGATACACGTCGACGGGAAGCTGCGTGACCCCCTGGGGGATCTCAGTCTTTTGTGCGGCTCCTGTCGGCGCGGACGACTGCGAGCCATGCTCGTCGCCGACAGCGACACCCTTGCCTTTCAATTTTTGTAAGAAGGAACTCATGCGACAAAAAGAACTAACGATTAATCGCGTTTCTCCACACGAAACGTTGTGTTCCCATTATAGCGAAGCTTCTCATTCGCGCACACCCCCCTTGTGGAGAATGCGGGGAGAAATGAAGGGGCTGCCCAAAACAAGCATTGGATCTCCCTCGGAACTCGAGGGAAAGAAGTGGTAGCGGCGCAGCCGGCCAGGTTATCGCGATCAAAGATTAAGTGCATTTCATTCCGCGCTCCTTACCCTGTCCAGTAAGTGAGCATGATCGAAAGATCGGTCAAATTCACCGTCCCATCCAGGTTGATATCCGCGACCGGGTCAGCGGTCTTCCAGTTGAATAACAGGATCGAGAAATCGACGAGATTCACCTTTCCGTCCTTATTGAGGTCCGCGCGCAGACGGAAATCGACATTCGGCGATTCGCCTATCCCGACATAGAAGGGCAGGCTCGGAAGACTCTCGTCCACCATAGAGATGATGGACTGCGCCCTGATCTCGTATGTCCCCTTCGAGAGCTTCGAGGTCGGGAGCAGATATTGATACGTCCCGTCAGGGTTCGCGGTCGTGGTCGATGTGATCACTTCACCCGCGCTTGCATCGCCGTATTTGACCATGATGAGTTTCACCGCTTTCTTCGCAATGGCATGCCCCACCACCTGGAGATCGTCGCCGACACCAACGGAGGTCGTCGCGAACACCGTCGGCGAAAGATAGATCGGTGCGATGATGTTATTCGTCGACGCGATGAGAAAGATGGTCGACGCATAGGTCGCGGATGTCCCTCCATCAGGGTCGCGTGCATAGGTTCCCCAGGTATAGGTACCACGCTCAAGCTGGGAGAAGGTTTTGGTGAAATGGCCGGACGAATCCGTCTGTTCCTCGGCGACATCCTGACCATCCTTGAGATAGACGATCGTCGCCCCCGGATATGCGTCGCCGTCGATCGTGACATCCCCTGTTCCGAGGTAGGGACCGCCCGCGGGACCGGGACCAGAGAACGATGATGAACCAGGGGGAGCAGGGACGGGACCGGGAGGATTATAGACCGGCGCGGTCGGTGTTGTAGAGGTCGCGCTTCCGGGAGTCACTATTCCAGCGACCTTGAAAGTTATGGGATAGTCATCGGTGTTCTCATGGTGGCTGCTGTTCATGCAGCGGATATAGTAATTGTAGGTTGTCGATGCCATGACCGGTGAGAGGGTGAAGAAATGAAGAAGCCCGAGTGAAACGGCGGTCATCGTCGCGGTCATCGATTGGTAATCGACCCCGGGAACGGTCATGTAACGACAGGTCGCGAGCTTATCGGTACGCACCGAAACCTGCACCGCAAAGGTGCTCCCAAGGAGAGTCGAGGTAGAGAACGGCCTCCCATCGTAGCGAAGCGGTGGCACGATATCCGTTGTATCGACCGGCCCCATCGAAACGGGCCGGACGATCGCGATCATCGTTCCGCCGTAATCGATCTGCGCTCCTCCGGCAGTGTATGATGCGAGTCTGACCCTGTACGACCCCACGATCGCGGGATTCTCGATCGAATCCGCTCCCTGTCCTCCATAGGTCGCGTTCGTCCCGATGAGGACAAGGATATTCGCCCCCGCTGGGACGGCTCCCTGGCTTGCGTCTCCGAGTGTGAAGTTGATGACCTGTGAGCCGCCGTTCTGCGTTACGGAGACGTAATCGGAGGTTGTCGAACCGACCTCTCCTCCAAGCTCCCTCTCAACATATGGCCCGGACGTCGCGACCGAAAGATCGATGAAGCTATGGTCGAATCCCGCTGGCAGCACGAACGGTGCACCAGTAGTGTTCTCGAACGTAAGGACAAGCGATCCTCCGAGAGGGATCTGCGACGTGACCGTGAATGAGATCTGGTGCGTGGTTGATGCCGACGGCGCCGAATCAACGATGAGATCGCGCTGCGCGCTCATCATCGCCGCCAACGCATGCCCGGGATACCAGAACGATCCCATCGCGACGATGGCGAACAGAAAAAGCAATCGAAGACCAGCGGACCGTGCGTGATCCTGCATGGTTCGATTATACCAAAGTTCTCTATATCGTGACCGTGCTCTGCGCACTTTTAATTCGTGCGCACGGCGCTTTTCGCACATCGGAATCCGACCGCGTCCCCGGTGAATGACGGGGAAACGGTCACATTGATCGAAAAGACCCCGGCTTTATCGGTCATGGACCAGAAACCGCCGCGGAACATACCACGCGTGTCGGTCTGATTGATAAAGAAATAGTCGTTCCCGAAGGCGGGGTCCCCTGCGGAAGCGGTCTTTGTGGGAACGCCTGAGCTATTGACCTCGGCGACATAGCCGTCGGGTGGAAGCGTTAGATCATCGAGTTTCCCGTCCTGGACCGTATCGCGCACCCACTCCCATGCATTCCCCACCATATCGGAAACGCCGCGGGAGGAGACGCATCTCCCTGCGGCGGTCGGTTCGGGCCGCGTCCGCTGCAATTCGCCCAAGATACACCCGTTGTCACCAGTCGCCAGGTCGTTCGTTCCCATCGCCGCCTTATACCATTCGCCGTTCGAAGGAAGCCGCTTCCCCGCTCTCGCGCAGAGCAGTTCCGCTTCGTGCTTTGGAACATTGGTCCATGGGTCTTTTCCGGTGTTGGATACAGGAGAGCAAGTCGGGGAAGCGATATCCATCTCCGTTTCGTACTTGCTGCTCGGCACGGAGATCGGGCAATCTTTTCCCGGCGCTGCTTCGTATCGGTCCATACAGAACCCCCCATTCTCATCGTCGATGAAAGCCATGTCCGGCGGACATTGGGATTGGCTATGGGAGAAACCAACCAATGAGAGGAGCGAGCCGCCGCTCGGCGAACGGATGATGTCACTTGCGAAAATCGCAAGCGTGGAGAGCAGCGTCGCGCCGATGATGATCACGATCCCGAACGTGAGCGATCGGAATTGTTTCATGTCAGAGTCGGGTCTGCAGTTCTCCGTGACGAGACGATCCTTCCTCTCCGTTGCGCCGCAAAAAATCGAGGTAGTAATTGATACCGATCAGAACTAAGAGGACACCGATCGCGACCGAGACCTCCCAGAGAAGCGTTTGGCGCTCCTTCGCCATCTCGTCTTGGAGCATGGTACGCAACGATGATTCCTGCTGTTGCAGCGCTTGTTCGCGCTCCGTCAGCGTCTGTTCCTTCTGTGAGAGCTGGTCAGCAAGCGTATTGATCGGGTTAGGCGCGACGGCGGCGTTGATTCCGGTCACGAGCGCGAGTTGGCGATCGATCCGGTTCGGAAAGGCCGAAACTTGGGCACTAACGAGCCCGAGAACGAAGATCCCGAGGCTGAGCGCCACGACGTGGACCGCGTGTTTCTCTTTTACGATCCTAGCTTCCCTCTCCATACCGTCATATCAGCCGAAATAGAAGAAGAGGATCAGGAGACCAACAATGACCGCAATGAGGATGGCGATGATGACCGCAGCAAGCCGCGAGAGCCCTTGGACGTTCTCTCTCCTCATCCCACTGACCCTTCCTAACCGCGCAAGCTGGCGGCGCACATAGAGCCGCAATGTGATATAGATCGCAAGCACCAGAACAAGCAACGCAATGAAGATCGGGAGTAGGAGCTTGATGGGCAGCACCCAGAACTCGAGATTCGTGGAAATGCTTTGCTGCGCTCCTGGATCACCGTACCCAAGGGTGATCAACGCGGTGTATTTTCCGATCTGGAAATTATTGGGAGCCCAGTTCGTCTCGAACGAACGCGTCCCCGCAGGAAGGATGCCGGCCACAGCTTCGTTGACGCTGAGCGGCGTATCCACCTTCTTCCCGAACATGTTATGGATCTCGATCAACCCTCTCGGGCGGATGAACACGTTCCCAAGGTTCTCCACCCTGGTCGTGAAATTGACGTTCGGTTCGCCATAGACGATCTTGTCCGTAGAAAATTCCCTGATGATCGCCTTCGTCACGACTTCTCCGGAGATCTGCAGGTTCAGGATCGTCCCGATCTCATACCCGACTCCGGTCGCGTTCTGTGCGACCCCGGACGGTTGGTAGGCGAGGAAGATACCGCCAAAATGAGTTCCGGGTCCTGCTTCTTTTGGGACCGTGATGGTGAGATGGACCTCTTTGGTTGAGTTCGGCGGAACATCGATCGATTTTTCGGCGAACGTCACCCACGAAGATACCGACATGCCTTCGAGGTCCCGTTCTTCGGTCGAATAGATGGGGCGGCCGTCGGGCCCGATCCCGACGATATCCTTGGTCGTCGGATAGAGGGTTTGGGTGACCAAGCTGAGATTCGATACATAGACCGTCTTTGTAAGCGTCACTCCCGGATCGACCTTCTCCTCGATCAGGGTCGGCTGGACCTTCATGCGCAATTGTTCCTGCGCGCTAGAGATCGACGGGATTGATAAAAGCGCGACGAGCGCCGCGATGGCGCCGAACCGGAACGCGCGAAGCACGAAGGAAATGTTCATGGGTGGGTGGGATCGCTTCCTATGGCCATGTATGGGATGCCAAAAGAAGCGGCAATGAACGTATGAATAATGGTACGTTCATTATATACATCTTTCCTTTGGTTGAAAAACCCCCCGGAAAGATTCCTGGGGGTTTTCGGACAAGTGTGAAAGCCTGGAGCTTTTCCCTTTTTACGTCAGCGAAGCGCCGGTCTCTGATCTTTTTTTCAAGATCTGGGGCAGGTCAAGACGATCAGAAGGTCGGGGTACAGACGTACGTGATCTGGTTGGTATAGTCGTTCGCGGCTTCCTGCAAGCTTCCGATCTGGATCTTGAAGCCGATCGTGGTCGAACCGATGTTCGCAGCCAACCCGTCGGCAGGACCGTTGTTCGAGAAGATCACACGGGTGGTCGTCCCAAAATTGCCCGCAAATTTATCTCCGGTGAATTCACCGCCATTGAGGTCCGCGTCTTCTGAGGTCACACCGTAGTGACCATAGGTATTCTCATTCCCGAGGGTATTCGACGGTGCCACCCAGGCGATCGGGGTCACATTCGCCGCGCCATCCTTGAAGAGATCGATGTCCGCGCCGGTATTCGAGGTCAGATTTTGATTCTGGATGATGGTCACCACGAATCCGTTCCTAGCGTTCGTTGTGACATTTAGATGCTGCGCAGCCATCTTCGCCACCCCTGGCTGGAGCGTCCCGAATGGGATCAATATCGCGGTGGTCGTAGTCGAGGTCTGTACTGGATCACTGTTGATCGTGGTCGAGCTCGCCACTCCTGAGATCGTGAAGGTGAGGGTCGTGTCAACGGAAGCGGTCATGGCAACGGCGTTCACGATAGCAACCCGGGTATCCGCCTGGTTCGCCATTGTCCCGCCAATACGAACCACATAAGAACCCTCTGCCCCGGGGTTCGTGATCTTGTTGTTAACAATATTTATGGTCGTCGTTCCGGACGCGATCGTATCTCCTGCGCACGCCGTGAACTCTATATAATCGGGATTATTGCTTGTGGTAAAGGTCGCCTCACTCGCACCGGCACCGCATGCGCCAACTGGAGTAAAGTTCGAACTTGTCGTAAGGTCAGCGAGCACTATCGAGGGGAGCCCACTGAACCCATTGGTATCAGGATCGAAGGTGACACGGAAGGTCTGCCCCGCCGTGATCGCGGCGTTCGAGTTGAACACGATCGAATGGTTCGACGTCCCCGAAGGCGCCGAGTTCGTGATCGTATCCGATACGAACGTGAGCGACCCGGCGTATGCGATATTCATGAATCCCGGAATTCCCACCGCCCACCCTAAGATCCCCATAAGGAGGAGTGTTGCGAGCCGCTTCGCTCTCGACACCCTCCTCAAAGAACTGACGTAAGTCATAAATGAACTATTGGATAATGTGATAAATAGTGGGAGATCCAGTGATTTCTTTATCAAAAAACACTGAACACACCTGCGGGCATTGAGTGGGGCTCGTGCCGCACGTGTAGAAAATGGGAAATCTCAGATCGATGTGGAAGTCTCTATCTATCTGACACCCAGGACAACATGGGATGTGTTGTCCGGATCGGTGGCGAGGGTTTTTATCTTCTAAAAGAAGTGTCGCGTCTTGCGACAAGGTCCTGCCTACCTGCCCGTAATTATATGATGAACGCACCGTTTCCTGTGCAAAAATTGTTCAAAGCTGGGGATAAAGCCATATTTTCTGTGGATATGGCTTAAAACACGGCCCCAATTATCCCCATTTTGACTATTGACTACATGATAATTTATATGTTACTATTTTGACGGTTAAATTCTTTGGAGGGAGCGATGGCCATCCCCATCACATATGAGGTGGAGTTCCTCAAGCCCCTGGTCGAAGAGGCGCTCCGGCTTGCAAAACAAATTGGTTTTGCGAACGCGACGATGATCATCGCTGCCCGGGAGAGGAAGACTCCGGAGCAGCGAGAGATCCTACGCTCAGAGATCTCCTCTATCTGCTCACGATTGCGGAGAATGCGGTCGCTGGACGCGCTCCTGGAGAAAATCCGGGATGAACAGCAAGAGAGCGTTAGTGAAAACTCGTTCTTGTTGGAATCTCTCCGAAGATACTTTGCCTCGGAGGGGTATCTTCGCGACATCGCCGCAGGTCACGCCGGGGATAACCCGGATGATCCTCAGTTCTCAAGACCGGAAGTGGCGGAGCGCCTCCGCAAACACGATGAGCACTCCTAGGGCACTTACCTTTTCAAAGCGCGACGCATCCCGTCGCGCTTTTCTTTTGATCGATCTATACCAAGTTCGTTGTCGTTCGACAACGAACTTGGTATAGGGGGTTGCGCAAATGGTCCGCGGAGAAATCACCGAAACGATCCGCTGATCTTAGAACGAGGGGGTACAGACGTAGGTCAAGGTGTTCGTGTAATCATTCCCCGCCTCCTGGAGAGATGATATCTGGATCTTATAACCGATCGTGGTCGAACCGACATTCGGGGTCAGTGCGTCGGCTGCCCCGGAATTGGAGAAGATCACGCGCGAGGTCGTTCCAAAGTTTCCCGCGAACTTATCTCCGGTGAATTCGCCGCCATTGAGGTCGGAGTCTTCGGAGGTGACACCGATATGACCGAATGTGTTCTCATTGGTCACGACCCCGGATGGCACTGCCCATGCGACGGGCGTAACATTCTCGCTCCCGTCCTTGAAGAGGTCAATGTCCGCGCCTGCGGATGAGGTCAGGTTCTGGTTCTCCTTCACTGTGACCACGAATCCATGCGGGGCGTTGGTCGAGACCGCAAGCTCTTGCGCCGCCATCTTTGCTGTTCCGGGCTGGAGCGTCCCAAACGGGATCAAAGTAGCGGTGGTTGTGGTCGACGTTTGCACTGGGTCGCCATTGATCGTGGTCGAACTCGCCACTCCTGTGATCGTGAAGGTCAAGGTTGTGTCGACGGACGCGGTCACGGACACTTTGTTGACGATGGCGACACGTGTCTGGCCGCTGTTCGCTTGTGTGCCTCCGATATCGACCTTATATGATCCCTCCGCTCCCGGGTTGGTGATCTTATTGTTCAAGACATTGACCGTGGTCGTCCCCGACGGGATGGTCTCTCCAGCGCAAACAGTGAACTCGATATAATCGGGATTGCTATTCGTTGTGAACGTCGCTTCATCGGAACCCGCACCGCACGCCGCGACGGGGGTGAAATTCGCGCTCGTGGTGAGGTCAGCAAGCACGATGGAGGTAAGTCCGCTGAATGCATTGGTGTCCGCGTCGAACGTGATGCGGATGGTCTGTCCCGCCGTGACCGCCGCATTGGAGTTCCATTGGACAGAGTAATTCGTCACCGCGCTTGGGTCTGTGTCTATGGCGGTCGCCGTGATGAAACTGAGCGCCGCGGCATCGGCGGAAAACGGAATGAACATCGCAGCGGATGTAAGGGTGATCACCCCAGATAGAAGGGTGAACGCCAATCTCTGCGAAAAACCCGAATGGGGTCGCATGAACATATATGGCTAAAAATACGGCTAAACCGCATCCTGATGGCCAAGCGGCGCACGATGACGACCAAAGTTAATTCCGGGTGGTGCTTACCTCAAACGCACCATTCGGAATTCGCTTTAACCGAGCTCAGTCCCCCAAGATACCTATTGAACATTATAGCGTTTCTGTTGAAAAATATGTGCGAAATCTGTGGAAAGATGTGGATATCTTTTCCTGTCATTTTGCAAGAGAGGGAGCAACGGGAACGGAAACCTCTTCTCGCACGACATGCACCTCATAGCTTCGCTCGGAGCGGAACACTTCGATGAAGTACCAGACGATGGAACAGATCGTGACGAAAAATACCAGAAGCGCAGCGAGGAATATCGCATTCTTCTTTGTAAATGCGACATATGGGTGGGAGCGCTCGGGGGCTGGGATCGATCGATGTTGCTCTCTCATTGTCCGGACATCTTCCCGGATAGGCGAAGCGATCGAGCGCATACTTACTGGGACATCACGGCGAAGGTGCCCGGATCGAGGAGGCGGCACTCCCATCGCGGCACGTTCAAAGTCGACGATACGTCGAACATAGAGGCGGATCGCGAAGGTGATGAACCAGATCGCTACGACGATCGCCAAGAGTGCGGCCGAAACCGGTTTCCAGGGGATCACCCAGAACGCGATCTCGCGGTATGCCGTTTTCTTCTCCTCTTCCCCATAGGTCAAGGTCGCGCGCGCGGTGTAGCGGCCGAACTCGAAGACGCTATCCTCGCCCGTCCAAGAGAAGACGAACTTCCTCGTCGTTCCTGGGAGAACATTCCCGAAATTCGCCTCGTCGTTGATGGCGATCCTCCCGCGCTCTTTCCCCCACATGTTATAGATGATGATATTACCGCGCGGGACGATGTGGACGTTGCCGCGGTTCTCGAAGCGCACCACGAATGTCGTGCTGGGATGTTCGACAAGATCATTCTCCGCGTAGAAATCCCTTATATCGCCCTCTTCTTTGACGTCACCGGGAATGCGAACGAAGAAAAGCGACGCCAAAAGGCTTCCTACCGATACGCCGGACTCGCCCTTCTTGAAGTCTCCCGGCTGTGTCCCGACGAGGATCGCAGCGTAATGGCCGCCGG
>DKBN01000033.1 GCA_002451235.1 Patescibacteria group bacterium UBA6899 | reverse complement strand
GAAGAAAGGTTAGTTAACCCTTGTTTATGCTAGGATGAACGCATGAAACCCACTCCGCGTCACCTGCTTTTCGCTGACGGAAGTTCGCTCGGGAATCCCGGTCCTTCCGGCTGGGGCGCGGTCGTTGTCATCGGGGAACATCATGTGCGCGAGTTGGGTGGCGGGAAGAAGCACTCGACGAACAATGAGATGGAACTCACCGCCCTCATCAAGGGACTCCGCGATCTCGAGAACGAGGCGGGCGACGTCGCTATCCATACCGATTCCTCCTATGCGGTAAATGGGATCACGAAGTGGGTACATGGGTGGGAGAGAAACGGCTGGGTCACGAAGACGAAAGAGGACGTCGAGCATCAAGCACTCTGGAAAGAGTTGATCGCGCTCGCGCGAGAACGTGAGAAATTGGGGGAGGTCGAATGGGTGCATGTTCCCGGGCACTCCGGCATCGTCGGGAACGAGCGCGCGGACGAGATCGCGACTGGGTTCGCAGCGGGGGAGGAGGAAGAGCTCTATGATGGTCCGCTCTCCGGGTACGCGAATGATATTTTGAACATCGATATCGATCCGAAACTTCACGAAGCACGTGTGCGCGACAAGTCCCGCGCGCGGATCAAGGCGTTCTCCTATGTAAGCAAAGTCTCTGGCAAGGTGATGGTACACAAGAGTTGGGAGGAATGCGAGAAGCGGGTGAAAGGGGTGAGGGGAGCGCTTTTCAAGAAGGTCGCTTCGAAGGACGAAGAAGAGAAGCTTGTGAAGGAGTGGAAGAGAAAATGATTCCGTTCGACTATTCGACTAGTTATTCTTGTGGGCCTAACAAAAAGAGCCGATCGTGAGACCGGCTCGAAGTGTACCTCGGTACCTCGATTGATTCGCTACTGGTGCAGCCCCAGCTACTTTGCCATGAGCGCCTTGAGGTGTGTCGGGTCGGTGGCTGTCATATCGACAAGGGTGGTGATGCACCACGCTGTACCTCTTGCAAGTTCGTTGCTGAGTTCCCAGCGTCCTTGCCAGACATTGCCCTCTCTCTGGTCAAAGACGTAGTAGATCTCACAGTCCCGGCCCCTGTGCTGCTTGGTGAAGTTGATGCTTTCTGCAGAGAGCAAGGTATGTCTTAGGTCGGACTCGCCGAGCCTGTCGTATATGAGGCCTTCGTACGGCTCCCCGCGATTCGGGCCCCAGATAAGTCCCTGGAAAAGCGTTGTGGTTAGCGTTTCACCGAGCATCGCCACTGCTTCGTCGGTTGGGACATAGCCGATGTACGGGGCAATTCCTTCCTGAAAGAACATCCCCTGCAAAAAAGTAACTATCAACGCATTCTGGGTATGGAGATACTGGCATTTTTGAAGCGGTATACTAGTCTATTTTCATGCAGATAATTTCAGCGATGCTCCCATGGGGGATGCTCGGTGCCATTTTAGGCACCATCGGTGTGCTCGCAGGCATGCTCACGGAGAACTTTCTCTGGGTCTCGCTTGTGATGTCGCTCGTACTTATATCGATACGAAGGATGCGATTCCCAAGCTCTCTTCCGCTTCTGATCGGTGGGACCATCTTTTTTGGGATCGCAGTGGGAATATGGCGGACAGAGATAGTTCCGATGGACATACCGCCTCCCCCTGAGGGCAGGGTTGTGATCGAAGGAACGATCGTCGATGAACCGGACGTGCGTGAGAATTATACCGGCCTAACGCTTGAGATAGAGAACACGAACGACGGCGATGTAGGAGCGCTTGTCGGTGCACGTGTTCTTCTTCATGCGCCGAGGTATCCCGAATATGCGTACGGCGACCGCATAAAAGCGAGCGGTAAGCTCGAGGTGCCGCAAGATTTTTCAACCGACGAAGACGGCCGCACATTTCCATACCGTATGTACCTCAAAAAAGACGGCATCTTGTTCGCCATGAAATATCCGGCCCTCGAGCGCACTGGCGAAGGCGGAGGAAATCGGCTCGTGGCCGCGCTCTATGCGCTCAAACATCGTTTCATCTCCATCCTTGCTCGGCTCATCCCCGAACCCGAGGGTTCGCTCCTCTCGGGGCTTCTTTTGGGTGGGAAACAGGCGTTGGGAAGCGAGCTTTTGAATGACTTTCGCGTTGCCGGCATAGTCCATATCGTCGTCCTCTCCGGCTATAACATGACCTTGGTGGCGCGCTGGATCGTCGCGCTTGCGAAACCGCTCGGTTATTACGGGAGCGCCATTACCGGAGTTGTGGGCATAACACTCTTCACTATCATGGTCGGCGCCGGGGCGACGGCGGTCCGCGCTGCGATCATGGCATCGATCGCGCTTCTTGCGAAAATCTCCGGCCGCAAGAATCTCGCGGGGCGCACGCTCCTTCTTGCCGCATTCGTGATGGTGATGCACCAACCGCTCATCGTTCTCTACGATCCGTCATTTCAGCTCTCATTCTTGGCGACCCTAGGTATCATCTACGGTGTCCCATACCTCGAGAAGCACACAAAACTTCTCGCGAGCATACCCGCGCTACGTGAGATCGTGCTCTCCACTATAGCGACGCAATCGTTCGTTCTTCCGTTCCTCCTCTATCAGACGGGAATGTTCTCTCTCTATGCGCTTTTTGCGAATCTCCTCGCTGTTCCATTGGTCCCGATCGCGATGTTCTTTGGTTTCTGGACAGGGGTCATCGGCGCGATGGTCCCTCTTTTAGGGTTCGTCCTCGCCATTCCGACGGATATTCTTTTGGTCGCGATCATCACTGTCGCCCGCGTCGCGTCGTCACTCCCATATGCGAGCATCATGCTTCCGCGATTCTCACTCGCGATCGTCATCGTATGTTACGCCGCCCTTGCTATCCTTCTGTTTCGAGAGGAGAGGCGTCCTCCTCCCCTTCGACCGCGCGAAGCACCTCGGGAGAATTGAGGTAGCGGTAGAAGAGATAGACGATCACGAATGCGACCAAGAGAAGTACGAACGCGTACGTTTTGAATACTTGCGTCGATCTTCCGAAGAAGTATCCGATCGCAATGAAGACGAATGACCAGAGCCATGATGTCACGAACATGATCACAGTGAAAAGATCGCGCCGCATCTTCCCGAGCCCCGCGGGGATGGGGACGAACACTTTTATCGCAGGGAGAAGCTTTCCAATGAAGAGGAACCACGCGCCGCGGCGTCGAAACACCACTTCTACCTTTCGGATCTCTTCTTCGCGGTAGATCTGGAATTTCTTGAGCGCGCCGATGCCGTATCGACGTACTGTCTCATAGAGCATGATGTTCCCGATGGTATTTCCCAAGGCTCCCAAAAATGACGCGGGGAGGAGTGCGAGATATCCAGTCCCAATGAAATAGCCGACGATGATATAGAGGATCTGGCTTGAAGGAAAGGAAATGAACCCGTTCGCGATCATGAGAAAAAATATCCCAAGATAACTGAACGAGACGATAAGGGTTTCGATATCCATCCGCACAGTATCCCTTGCGTGGATGACATCAGCAAGTAGCATCAGGATATGATCGAAGAATTGAAGCGCCATCCGAGGTTCTGGACCCTCGCTGTTCTCTTGATTCTCTCCTGCTCTCTCGCGCCATTGCTCTTTCGTCCGCATTCACACACACTGACCATCGCATTCCTCGACGTGGGGCAAGGAGACGCCATCTTCATAGAAGCGCCGAACGGAAACCAGCTTCTCTACGATGCGGGACCGCCGACGGGGGCAGCGCTCCGTGCTCTTCGTTCCGTGATGCCCTTCTGGGACCGCTCGATCGACGTTATCGTGCTCTCGCATCCCGATCTTGATCACACCGGCGGATTTCCGGAGATCCTTCGCCGTTATCAGATATCGCTTGCGCTCGAGCCGGGGAAATTCTCGGGAAATGGCGCATACGAAACCGTTGAGCGCGAGATCTCAGCGGCGCGTGTCGCGCACTTCGATGTGCGTGCGGGCATGCGGCTCGATCTCGGGGACGGTGCGTATGCGGAATTCCTTTATCCCGACCGGGACGTCCAAGATCTCGATACCAACGATGCGTCGGTCGTCATGCGCGTGGTGTATGGGGATACCAGCGTACTTCTCTCTGGAGATCTTCCTGCATCGATCGAATCACAGCTTGCGCTCCGATACGGCGATGCGCTCCACGCGAATATCTTGAAGCTCGGCCACCATGGCTCGCGTACCTCAAGCGCCGCGATCTGGCTCTCTGCCGTTCATCCCGACTTCGCTATCATCTCCGCAGGGAAGAATAACCGCTACGGTCATCCGCACAAGGAGGTGCTTGACCGGCTTGCGGAGATGCACATCCCATATCTTGAGACCATGAACGAGGGGACGATCATGTTCTCCAGTGAGGGGGTGACCCTCAGAAGGAAATCATGAAAGCAATGATAAAAATGGGACCCGTGGTCCCATTTTTATTTCGCCATTTCGAGATGTTTGTTCGCCTTCAGACATCGAGTGCAGACCTTGATGCGTCCGCCCCCCATCGATCTTGGGAGCGTGACCCACTGGAGATTCGGATATTTTCGAGTATTTCCAGACGGGTTGAACTTCGTTGCGCGGACGCGGTTCGAGTAGCCCCCCGCGACGCGGGTGCCTTTCGAGCAGATCGGACATGTGGACGAAGTTGCCATATATGGAAAAACGTGGCGCACATGCTATCATGGTCACACGAACTATGCAAGGAACCCTGATCGATACCATCTTCGGCGTACTCATCCTCATCTTCTCGGTCGTAGCGCATGAGGTCTCTCACGGCTACGCGGCGCTCGCCCTAGGGGATCGCACCGCGCTCTATGCGGGGCGACTCACGATGAATCCCTTGAAGCATCTTGACCCGATCGGCTCGATCTTGGTCCCCATCCTCACCATCATGGCCGGCGCGGGGTTCGGATGGGCGAAACCGGTTCCATATAATCCGGCGAACTTGCGAGACAAGAAATGGGGCGACACGAAGGTCGCTTTGGCGGGGCCGCTCACCAATCTCGGGATCGCAACAGTCTTCGCTCTCTTTGTGCGCGTCGGGGCCTCGATATTACCGCCAGAGGCCGTGAGCCTCATGCTTATGATCGTCACCATCAATGTCGTCTTGGCGGTCTTCAATCTCATTCCCGTCCCCCCGTTTGACGGTTCGAAGGTCCTCCACAACCTTCTCCCATACCGTTATCAGTACATCTATCAATACATGGAGCGGTACTGGATCGTGATGCTCGTCATTGTCGTGTTCTTCGTTTGGGAATTCATTTCGCCGATCGTCAATCTTATCATCCGTTTGCTCGTCGGGGCATAGGGTTGTCGCCAGCCCATAGGACCCTTGTCAAAACCGGCGCTCTATAATAGAGTATCGCTACCCAACAAGGGCCTTTTTGTTTGTTATGCCAACCACAAATCAGCTCGTAAAACGAAATCGCAAGCAGGTGCGCCGCAAATCAAAGTCGGTGGCGATGAGCCGCGGCTTTAACCATATCCAGAATCGCCCGATCCATTACCCATCTCCCTTCAAGCGCGGCGTGTGCACAAAGGTGACGACAATGACTCCTCGCAAGCCGAACTCTGCCATTCGTAAGGTCGCCCGCGTGCGCCTCACCAACGGCATGGAGATCACCGCATACATCCCTGGCATCGGTCACAAGCTCCAGGAGCACTCTGTGGTCGTGGTGCGTGGCGGTCGCGTGAAAGACGTCGGACTCCGCTACCAGATCGTCCGCGGACGCCTCGACGCGACCTCCGTCGAGAACCGCAAGCAAGGCCGTTCGATCTACGGCGCCAAACGAGAAAGCAAGGCGAAATAAAGATAACAATATCCCCGAAAGGGGATATTGTTTGTGCACTTGATGTACTATGTTTTAGTACTAAAATATAGCATATGACCACCATTACCACTCCAATAGAAAAGGACCTCCAAGATTTCATCGAGAGCGAGATCCGAGAGGGAAACGCCGAGACGAAGGCGCACGTAGTTCGCAATGCCTTGCGGCGACTCCGTGAGGAGCGGGCGTTCGAACGTATCCAGGAGGCGGAGCAGGATATAAAAGAAGGAAGGGTCTACAAAGGGAACCTCCGCTCTCTCCTCAAGAAGCTTCCGAAATAGCATGGAGTATCGTTATACGCGGCGTTTTCTCCGCTCGCTTAAGAAACTCCCCAAAGAGGTGCAAGATGACGTCATCCAAGCGGTTGACGCGTTCCGAAAGAACGTCCATTCTCCAGGATTGAAACTCCACCGCCTCCACGGGAAGATGAAAGGGTACCGTGTATTCTCAGCGAATTTCGCGTATCGCGGGATAGTGAATGTAGAAAAACAACACACGTATTTCACGGATGTCGGGGGTCACAATATCTGCGAATAACGTTTGACACACGATATCGGGGGGGGGGTTACTATTTTGGCATATGGGACCACAACATGACGAAGATCAATTCCGACAAGAAGTTGTTGGAGAGACACAAGAGGGAGGAAACGAAAGTAGCATAGAAATGCAGGGAGTTGACCCTGCTTTTGCCGAACAAGTGATGGCAGACGTTGCCGCCGCAAAGAATTCAGGAGAGAAAACCCCTGAAGAACAATCACAAATTGAGCAATTGGAACAAAGATTAACTACTGAATCTCAGGATCGCGCATATACTGAATCAGAAGAGCAAAGACGCCAAGAGAATATAGCTTACTTGAAGGAGGCATATCAAAATCGACTCGCTTCATCACCGCGATATCAGGAGCTTTACGCACAATATAGTAAACCAACAATATTCATTGAAGGGACAAATCGGGTGAAAGAACAAGCACCAGACCCGAGTTTTGGGAAACCCCTTCATGTTGAGGGGGTTGAAGCGCCCAATTTCCCCGAAGCAAAAATCATTCAATACGAGAAAAATGGACAAACAGAGAGGTATGCATTGCGGAGAAATCAATACGGGGAGCTGCAAGGAAATCAATTCACGGTGAGAGAAAAGAGAACAGATCCAAATTCTCGGGCTGTACGTTGGGAAGACTCGCCAGTTGCAACAGCAAGCGTATCAACCGATCCAGAACGATATATGATAGGTCCGACGTATCAGATGCGAGAAGACAGTCTCGAAGAAATGGAGGCATATCTTAAAGCGAACGATATTTCAATCTAGTAAGGCCTTGTATTTTGAGCCGATTCAGGTAGTATCACGGTACTCGTTTCACGAGTATTCAAGCCGACCCCATTAGAAACACGTGCGCAGTACCCGGGCTTGGGGGAAACGAAAGCGCGCGATAACTCACTCATCATCCTATGCGCAGAGGCGTAAAGAACCGCAATGTGCGGAAGGCGGACTATAAGTATAAGAACGTCAAGGTGACGCAGCTCATCAACTACGTCATGTGGAGCGGAAAGAAGACGGTTGCGGAGAGGATCGTCTACGATGCGTTCGAAGAGATCAAAAAGCAGTTGAAGGTGGAGGACCCGGTCGCGGTCTATGAAGAGGCATTGAAGAATGCAGGACCCGTGATGGAAGTACGCTCCCGTCGCGTCGGTGGCGCAAATTATCAGGTGCCGCGCGAGGTGCGTCCCGAGCGGCGCATGTTCCTTGCACTCCGCTGGATCATTGATGCCGCGCGCTCAAAGAAGGGTGCCCCGATGGCGAAGAAGCTCGCGGACGAACTCATTGCTGCATCGAAGAACGAAGGTGAGGCGATCAAGAAGCGCGAGAATGTGCACAAGATGGCGGAAGCGAACAAGGCATTCGCCCACTTCGCGTGGTAGCCCGAGGATCTGTCACGGCGAGGAACTCTGTCTCTGCAGGCTATATCTTGACTCAATGATAGCTTCTGATAAGTTGTACGAAGAATATATCTGTTTCTCACACGGAGGTAAAGATGAATGCAATTGTCGAAGCAGAAGGAAAGCACAGGCAGGGCGCCATTGGAAAGAAACCCACTCGACTCCTTTATCTCGAGGAGCAGCACGGAGAAAGGACTATCGAACAAGGAAGGATCCTTGCGTACTGTTTGCCTTACGCGAATATCGGCGATTTGGTGAAACTCAATGTCAGATGCGACTGGGTGGTAAATACGTTCCTGTTCGACGAGCGGAATCCGCTTAATGTCCTGAAGACCGGCCAACACTTCACTGGCAAGATGTTTGTTTTCGAGAAAGGCGCGGATCGGATCGAAGTGTTCGTCGGTACTCTTTCCGCGCACGACCATTCGACGATCGAGCTGCTTTCTCCGTGTGAACTTTTCCGTTCTGACAGGGAGTAGATATGGGGGACAACAAGGCAACAGGAAAGATCGATACAGTTGAGGTACCCGGTGATCCACCGGTAACACTTTATTACCTTGAGTTGGAGTCACGCGATGGTGTAGCTACCGAAGCATTTCAGTCGCGCGAGCAACTCGAGATTTTTCTTCGAGGGGTGCGCATCGGATGTGCGATGTCGGGACATTTCCCGGATCTCCCAGAGATTCCGACCGGGAGGTAGCCTGGTTCCCCTTTCGGCCGAGTTCAAGCTCGGCCTTTCCTTTTCTTGATTTTCCGGGGAGTTTTTTGTATAGTACTGCCGTGATTGCCTCTTCGTAGGCATATTTTTTTCTCTCTTGGAACGAGCGAAAAATGCGGTGATATTAATAAGTTTTGGTTATAGGTTATTCGTATTTATGGAACGTGACTATCCGTTGGAGAAAGTAAGGAATTTTGGGATCATCGCGCACATCGACGCGGGGAAGACGACCGTATCTGAGCGCATTCTCTTCTATACCGGCGTCTCGCACAAGATCGGCGAGGTGCATGAGGGTGACACCGTTATGGACTGGATGGAACAAGAGCGCGAGCGCGGCATCACCATCACTTCCGCTGCGACGACCTGCTTTTGGATCCCGACCTATGTCGTGGGAGACAAAGAGAAGAAGCATCGCTTCAATCTCATCGACACCCCGGGGCATATCGACTTCACCATCGAGGTGAAGCGCTCATTGCGCGTCCTTGATGGCGCGGTGGTCGTATTCGATGGCGTGGCCGGCGTCGAACCGCAGTCCGAAACCAACTGGCGCTATGCCGACGAAGGCAAAGTGCCGCGCGTCTGTTTCATCAACAAGCTCGACCGCATGGGGGCATCGTTCGAGCGCTCATTCCAATCCATTCTTGAACGTCTTACCAAGCACGCTGTGCGCATGCAGATCCCTGTCGGCGAAGAGGAGCATTTCGAGGGAGTCATCGATCTTCTCACGATGAAGTATTACACCTTCGAGGGCGAGATGGGGAATAAGATCATCGAACAGGAGATCCCGTCGACACACCTCGAGGACGCCAAGAAATACCGCGCGATGCTGCTCGAGGCGGTCGTCGAGCATGACGATGCCTTGATGAATGATTACTTGGAAGGGAAGGAGCCGTCGCTCGCAGACCTGAAGCGCGTATTGCGTAAGGCGACGATCGAGAACAAGATTGTCCCAGTATTCACTGGTTCGGCATTGAAGAACAAGGGCGTTCAGCTCGTTCTTGACGCCGTCGTCGATTATCTTCCTTCCCCATTAGATATTCCTCCCACCAAGGGCCACGATCCCAAGACTGGCGAGGAGATCATGCGCCATGCCGACGACAAAGAACCGTTCGCCGCACTCGCCTTCAAGATCATGTCGGACCCATTCGTCGGTCAGCTCGCGTTCTTCCGAGTCTATTCCGGTACCCTCGAGGCGGGGTCCTATGTCTACAACGCGACGAAAGACAAGAAGGAGCGCATCGGCCGTATTCTTCGCATGCATGCGAACGAGCGCGAAGAGGTCAAAAAAGTGTTCGCGGGAGAGATCGCCGCCGCGGTCGGCCTCAAAGATACGCTTACCTCGGACACGCTCTGCGACCAAGACCATCCGATCATTCTCGAGCGCATTGTTGTTCCCGAGCCGGTCATCTCCATGCGCATTGAGCCGAAAACGAAGGCGGACCAAGAGAAGATGGGCATGGCTCTCAATCGTCTCTCTGCAGAGGATCCGACCTTCCGCGTCACCTCTGACGCGGAAACTGGCGAAACCATCATCTGGGGCATGGGTGAGCTCCATCTTGAGATCATCGTCGATCGCATGAAGCGCGAGTTCAGCGTCGACGCATCGACCGGGAAGCCGCAGGTCGCGTACCGTGAGACCATTCAGGGCACCGCGGAGCATGAAGAGAAGTACATCAAACAATCCGGCGGACGTGGGCAGTACGGTCATGTGAAGATCCGCGTGAAGCCGATGGATCTCACACTCAAACCTGAAGATCTTCCAAAGACCGCGAAACGCTCAGGAGGGCTCGAGTTCATTAATTCTATTAAAGGAGGTCTCATTCCTCAGGAATACATTCCAGCAGTGGAAAAGGGTGTCAAAGAAGGAATGGAACGCGGTGTCGTCGCAGGGTATCAGTTGGTCAACGTGTCCGTTGAGCTTTTCGACGGGTCGTATCACGAGGTCGATTCTTCCGAGATCGCATTTAAGATCGCCGGCTCGATGGCGCTCCAAGCCGCGGCGAAGAAGGCAAAACCGGTCTTGCTCGAACCGATGATGAGGGTCGAAGTCGTTTTCCCGGACAAGTTCATGGGCGATGTCACCGGAAATATCGCGTCGCGCCGCGGGCAGGTGAATTCGATGGACGAGCGCGGTATGAACAAGGTGGTGAATGCTATGGTTCCCCTTGCCGAGATGTTCGGCTACGCGACCACGCTTCGCTCGATGACGGAGGGCCGTGGGACATTCACAATGGAATTCGCGGAATATGCTCCAGTGCCTTCGAATGTCGCCGCGCAGGTCATTGAGGCAAGAAAATGATCAAGACGCTCGATAACGGAAACGGAACACCCGAAATGGTATTTCGTGTTTCTGGGATATCGGATACACTGATCCTATATGGAAAACGAACAAACATATTCTAGAGAGGTGTTCGAGAAGATCGAGGAAGAATTGCGAGAAATGAAGGAAAAAAGATCGCAACACCCCGATGATCCGAGCTGGGATGAGGATATCGAAGCACTTGAGGCGAAACGGGAACGATTATTGGATCTCGCGCACGAAGAGGCGCTCGACGAGAACGGACGCCGTGATCGGCAAGGAGAACTTCCCCTCGAATAGCTCCGGTAAGATCGCCCCCTGGGGCGATTTTGCTATACTTCACTTCATGTACGACGATGAAGAACTTGCATTCGATGATGATGAGTTCGATGAATATTCGGACGAGATCAACCCATACCAGAAAAAAGGTTCAGACGACCGAGCATTCGTTGATCAACAGGCGAAGGATTATGACGAGGAGAGGCGAAAGAAACGCGCCGAGTTTGTCAAACTCCATCAACGCTTATTGGCGCTTCGATCGGAGATCTCCCGCCGAGAACGCGAATTGCGCGATCTTGGGGTCGAGATCGAAAAGGAGGACTATCGCGAGACGAAGGAACGCGTGATCGCGGAGCGTACGGGATCGGTACAAGGAGAACGAGCGCCACAAGGCATCACATCAAGTAACCACGATACTCTTATGGCCTCCGGCCTCGAGATCTCGGGAACGGACGTCGAAGAAGAGGTGATGACACTCGAGATGCAAAAGAGGATGGAACGCGAATCGTGTCGCCGCAAGCGCACAGATCTCGAGAAGGAGATCTTGGAGCTCGTGGGGAAAGCGAACGCCATCGCGCGGGAGGTGTCCATACTCGAGCATGCTCTGATGCGTACCTGACATGCTATACTAAGGAGGAACATGTCTCCTTTTGATGATCAGGTCGTTCCGCAGCATCCCCTCGCTCACGGAAGCAAAAGCGGGCAGTCCGCGCACATGGGACTTGAGAACACCCTTCGGGTCGCGAAACAGCGGATGACGGAAAAGCAACGGATGCTACAATCGCTCGAGCGCGATCTTCAACTTCTCGAGCAGAAACAGCATCAGACCGAAAGCGATCTGGAACGTGTACAGAAAGAGACGCAGCATCTTGTCGATCGTGCGACCGAGGAGAGTCGCGTGATCAAAAACGAAGACGCCGGGATACGCGAGACGTCGAACGAGATGCGCAAGACCGAAGAGGATGAGCGGCGGGTACAGCGCGAGCTTCAGAATCTCGAACGAGAGATCCAGACGAAACGTATGGAGCTGGAGGAGCTGAAACAGGAACGCATCAAACATGTGCGCGAGAAGGAACAGCACCGTCAGAAATTTGAGCTTGCGAGTTTTCACACCCAGTCGCAACAGCTTTCCACTCATGACAAACAGATGGCTGTCCAACGCGTGCGGGGGGACCTGGACCGGATCCATCGGGACATAGCCGCAAAACAGCGCGAGGTTGCTAGTCTCAAGCGTGAGATCCTGATGGCGGACCAGGAGATCATGCACATTGAAAGCGAACTCAGGAAGTCGTAGAGGGTAAAAACGATCATTGTAGGGAACACCGATTATTCACACCCCTATTTCTTCCTTCCTCTGTTATATTCCGAAGATATGTGCCGCATGATGTTCGCGCATATCCCGACAGGAAGTTTCGATCGCATGGATCTTGCGAGGCGATTCTTGCGGCTCGCGAAGGAAGGATTGGTACCGAAGGATTTTTCTCCAGGGCATCACGATGGTTGGGGCATGACCCTCTATAAGAAGGGCGAACTCGTCCATACGTTCCGTACTGAGGAGAGCGGTTCTTTGGCCGCCGATGTGGCGCTTGCTCCCATCGAACGTATGTTTCCCGACACGGTGTTGATGCATGTACGGCGCGCATCCATCGGTGAACCCGCAGAACGCAATAGCCACCCCTTCGTTTCCGGGAGGTTTTCCTTCATTCATAATGGGACGCTCGGCCCCCCGGACCAGGATATCTTCAAGGATGTCGACGGAAAAGCGATAGGTGAGACCGACACTGAACGGTATTTTCACCTTATCATTCGAGATTTCGATACGAACGGCCTTCACGATCCGGTCATCATCAAGAACGCGATCCACAGGACGGTCGCTGTGGTTCGAGTTGAGACCTCGTTCATGGGAAAAAGATATTCGTCCGCCTCATCGATCTTAAGCGACGGGAAGCGTACATATGTCCTTCGCGAGTACGATGAATTCCATCCCGTGGTCGAGAAGCATGATGCCCACGAATATTACTCGCTTTTTCTGGGTGAAGGAACACATGGTGAGATCATGGTATGCTCCGAAAAACTCGAGATCCCGGGAATAAGCTGGGGGCTCCTCGGAAATCACACACTTACGACAATCGACCTCGAAAGTAATACCTGGAGAACGGAAAAAATATAGACAAAGCAAAAAAATCATTGTAAACTACAGGCGTGATAGTTCCCCAATCTATCCAAATAGGAGGTAAGGATGTTGCGATTGATACGCTATTTGGCCCAGAAACCCTTGATCGTGTCGAATCCGAAAAGGTTGTCGATCAGGATCCAGGGGGTTCCCAGTGAGGATGCCAAAAGATTGATGAATGAGATCTCCTTACTCTTTGGCGAAAGGACGATAGTTGGTTTTACCTCTAAGACCGTTCGCGGAAAATTCACTGTGGCATATCAGTTCCTGGACGCCCCAACCTTCAGGAAGTTCTGTGCCGCGGCGGGGAAGATCGTCCCCACAGAGAAGAAGTAATATTCATTTGACGGCTCAACCAGGCCGTCTTTCTGTTCCGAGGGTTCCCCTCGGAATAAAATAATGGTTATACTTAACCCTTTTCCTGCTTGAGAAAAGAAGTGAAGATCTATGTGGAAAACACCAGGGATAATACCTGGATAAACCCTGAACAAACCTGTGGAAAAACACGCCCAAAGGGATCAAAAACATCCCTTCAAAATTTGACGAATTCGGCGTTTTTGGTAGGATGCGACCTACGTTCCAGATGTTTTCTTGCGCCTCCTGGCGCTTGTGGAGGAAACCTGAGGCGCGTGTGTCTGTCCAGAAATGGCTCAGAACAGAAGTAAAGTTATCCGATCTTCTCGGATAACCGCTTACGTTTAGTCAAAATTATTCATCGCTAATTCTACATAATATATGGCAGAAGCAGCAGTATTCGATCGTTCGAAACCGCACGTGAACGTCGGTACCATCGGTCATGTCGACCATGGAAAGACCACGCTCACCGCTGCGATATTACACACGCTTCATCTCGCGGGGAACAAGGTCAAGCTCCGCGGCGTTAACGAGATCGACTCCGCTCCGGAAGAGCGCGAGCGCGGGATCACCATCGCACTTTCCCACAACGAGTACGAGACGAAGAATCGCCACTACGCGCACATCGATGCTCCGGGTCATGCGGACTATATCAAGAACATGATCACTGGCGCGGCCCAAATGGACGGCGCGATCATCGTAGTCGCGGCGACCGACGGCCCCATGCCGCAGACGCGCGAACACATCCTCTTGGCGAAGCAGGTCGGCGTACCGAAGATCATTGTTTTCATCAACAAGGTGGACATGGTCGACGACAATGACCTCATCGACCTCGTCGAGGAAGAAGTGCGCGAGCTCTTGACCAAATATGGATTCGACGGCAAGGGCGCACCCGTGATCCGCGGGTCGGCCCTGAAGGCACTCGACGCGAAGTCCGTCGACGACGAGTGGGCGAAGAAGATCCTCGAGCTCACTGACGCTCTTGACACTTACATCCCGCTTCCGCAGCGCGACACCGACAAGCCGTTCCTCATGCCGATCGAAGATATATTCTCGATCGAAGGACGCGGCACCGTTGTGACCGGACGCATCGAGCGCGGGAAGGTCAAGGTCGGCCAGGACATCGAGATAGTCGGATTTACGGCGACCACAAAGACGACCGTCACTGGCATCGAAATGTTCAATAAGTCGCTCCAAGAGGGCATGGCAGGAGACAATGCCGGCATCCTTTTGCGCGGCACCAAGAAGGAGGACGTGACCCGCGGACAGGTCTTGGCTGCTCCGGGATCTGTTACTCCGCACACCGAATTCGAGGCAGAAGTCTACGTCCTCTCCAAGGAGGAAGGAGGCCGCCACACGCCGTTCTTCTCAGGGTATAAGCCGCAGTTCTATATTCGTACCACGGATGTGACCGGCGAAGTGACCTTAAAGGAGGGGGTAGAGATGGTGATGCCGGGTGACACCGTGACCTTCAAGGTGAAATTGATCGCACCGGTCGCTCTCGAGGCTCAGATGCGCTTCGCGGTCCGCGAAGGCGGGAAGACCGTCGCATCGGGCGTCGTCACGAAGGTCACCGCCTAAATTACTCTGCACGTTGAAAGACAATGACTACAGCAACGAAACCTGCGGCGAAAGGGAAGGAAGGGGTCCAAAAACTTCGCATCCGCGTGCGCGCGTACGAGTATAAGATCCTTGACGCCTCCGTGCGTCAGATCATCGACACCGCGCTTCGCTATGATGCAAAGGTCCTTGGGCCCATTCCGCTCCCGACGCAGATCACGAAGTATACCGTCAATCGCTCATCGTTCATCTACAAGGATGCACGTGAGCAGTTCGAGATGCGCATCCATAAACGCTTGATCGATATTGTGAGCCCAACTCCGAAGATCATTGAGGCGCTGACGAATCTGACCCTACCCTCTGGCGTCAATATAGACGTCAAGATGATGTAACTCATCATAAAAGCGAAAGTTCCATCATCACCACGTACACCACCGACACACCTCTTTGTCACGAACATCAAAAGTATATTCACGATACATTGAGTATCGCTCATGTACATTTATCGTTCGCTTCTTGAGCTTCATTCGGTAATATACGCGGGATATCGTTGCAACATTCTTCACTCGATACGATCACCATCGTGTCGGGAAAGATGCCCTTGTCTTGAAACGCTACTGACACATATGAAATTCATCTTAGCAACCAAAGAGGAGATGACGCAGTACTTCACGGAAGACGGGAAGTGCGTCGCGGCTACACTCCTCAATGCCGGACCGGTCACAGTGACTCAGGTCAAGTCAAAAGACAAGGACGGATACACAGCGGTCCAGATGGGATACGGAACGCGACTTGCGAAGCGCGTCGCCAAACCCCAGCAAGGCGCCCTCAAGGAACTTGGCATGTTCCGCTATCTCCGAGAATTCCGTCCAGATACGAATGAGGCGCCGGAGATAAAAGTGGGAGACAAGATCACCGTCGAGGTGTTCCGACCAGGAGATACGATCGAGATCGCGGGCATTTCGAAGGCGAAAGGCTTCCAGGGTGTTGTGAAACGACACGGGTTCCACGGCGGTCCGCGCACTCACGGCCAGAAGCATTCCGAACGCGAACCGGGGTCCATCGGTTCGACCGGACAGCAAAAAGTATCGAAAGGCCGCAGAATGGCGGGACGCATGGGCGGTGATCGCGTGACAGTGAAGAACTTGAAAGTGCTTGCGGTCGACACGACAAACAATCTTCTCCTCGTCTCGGGGGCAGTTCCGGGCCGACGAGGGACATTACTCGAGATCAACGGCTAAACATATGGCAACGAAGAAAACGAAGAAGGCTGTGACGCTCGAAGCTCCGGTCTACACGCAGGAAGGGAAGAGATCTGGCACGGTGACGCTTCCAGAGAAGGTCTTCGGTCTTTCATGGAATGCAGACCTTGTGCACCAGGTGGTCGTTGGGATGCAAGCGAATGCCCGTCTTTCGTCGGCACATACGAAGGGCCGCGGCGAGGTGCGAGGCGGCGGCAAAAAGCCATGGAGACAGAAGGGAACCGGGCGCGCGCGCCACGGGTCCTCTCGTTCTCCCATCTGGAGGAAGGGTGGTGTGACGCATGGTCCGCGGAACGAGAAAGAGTACAGCGTCGCCATTCCTCGACGGATGCGCGCGAAGGCGCTCGCGACCGTGATCGCCAAGAAATATCAGAGTGGTGCGGTCCTCTTCCTTGATAAGCTTACGCTTCCGGGGATCAAAGCGAAGATTGCGAAGGAAACACTCAAGAAACTCGGGACGATCGAAGGATATGAGAGCGTCGCATCGAGGAAGAGACACAATGCGCTGATCGCACTTCCTGAGGTAGATGCGAACGTAAAGAAAAGTTTCCAGAATTTCGGAAATGTCATTGTCACGACAGCAAAAGAATTGAACGCGCTCGACGCGATGAAGTACAAGACCTTGGTGATGGTCGGACCCGAGGTAAGCATGAAGACGATCGAGACTAAGCTCAACTAGTATGGCATTATTCGGAAAAAAGAAAGAGACGGAGAGAACCACGAAGCAGAAAGCGGAGAAACGTGTGGCCGCAGTCACGACCAAGGAAACAAAGGAGGAAAAAAGGGAAGCGAAAGTGACCCCGCTCATCGCGCCAATAGTCGGAGGGCTTGATCTCTCGAAGGTCTTGATCCGCCCCCATGTAACGGAAAAGGCTACTGACATAGCCGAACACGGGAACGTTTACGCGTTCGAGATCCACGATGATGCCAACAAGGCGCAAGTGAAGCTTGCGATCGAGAAACTCTACAAGGTTACGCCCGCGAAGGTAGCGATCCTGGTACGGAAGCCGAAATACACGATCTCGCGCACGACGAATCGCCGCGTGCTCAAGAAGCATTCCCTGAAGAAAGCACTCGTGTATCTGAAGAAAGGAGACAAGATCGAGTTCGCCTAGAAATACACTGTATGAAAATATTCAAACCAACAACACCGACGCGCCGACATACGATATTGACGCCATACCGCTCACTCCTCTCAAGGTCGAAATCAGCTCCGGAGAAGCGATTGGTCAAGGGCGGAAGATCCACCGCCGGTCGCAATAACCGCGGGCGTATCACCATGCGTCATAAGGGTGGTGGGCACAAGAAACTCCTGCGTGCCATCGACTTTATGCAGGAGAAGCACGGTGTCATGGCCAAAGTAGAGGCGATAGAGTATGACCCGTATCGCACCGGTTTCATCGCGCTCGTTTGCTATGCGGATGGCGACCGACGCTATATCTTGGCTCCCAAAGGGCTCGGGGTGGGAGATACCATCATCGCTTCTGAGACAGCGTCGCTTGCGCCCGGGAACCGTATGCCATTGAAGAAGGTCCCGGTTGGGACGTTCGTCTACAACGTCGAACTCCAACCAAAAGGCGGAGCGAAGCTCGCGCGCTCCGGAGGGAATTTCATCGAGGTGATCGCGAACGATCTGGGATATGCGTATTTGAAGATGCCGTCTTCCGAGGTGCGCAAAGTCCCGGAGATGTGCTGGGCTTCAATCGGAACCGTCTCGAACGATCAGCATAAGCTCCGCAATGAAGGAAAGGCTGGGCGAAATCGGTGGAAAGGAATTCGCCCGACCGTTCGTGGGACAGCGATGAACCCGGTCGACCACCCGCACGGCGGTGGCGAAGGACGCCAAGGGAGAGGACTGCGCCGAGCAAAGACCCTCTGGGGGAAGCCGGCAGGTAAGGGGCAGAAAACGCGTACGCCGAAGAAATATAGCAATGTCTTCATAGTGTCTCGTCGCAAGGTCGGGAAGAAATGATCAGCGCTTCGTTGAGGAACAAAACCGCCCCACTCTTCGGGGCGGTTTGTTTGTTACGGATGATCTCTTTCGTGGAGGTTCGGGACCGTGTTCATCAAGGAGCGTGAGTAGGAAATTCAGGAACCCGTCATCGTTTATGAACGGATGAGCTTCGAGAAATCGTTTCCGAGCCTGTATTCTTCTCAATACCAGCTCCCTGGTATATGCCGTGTCTCCGATGTAAAGATCAGGATTTGCCAACCGCCACCGAAGGAGGGAACGGGAAGTATCGATCTCCTCAAGTAACGCTTGGAATGCAAAGCAATCCTTTTTGGTGGTCCAAGACAACCAAATTCCCACTCCCATCAGGAACAGGACAAGAACTACAAAGTACGGCCACATGGCAGTCTCCGAAAATCGTCCTCATCAAACATAACAACCGTATTGTGAAAGTCAATTTTCATATAAAACACCCCGCGGTCGCTCTAAGCAGCGTGTCCTCGCGGGGTGTGTGAGATAAGCAAGGCGGTGAGAAGATCTATCTCTTGAACTTATGTCGGAACTGCCGAAGGATCGCACGTGTTTGGTCTGTGAGATCGAGTTGATCGACAGTTTCGAGCGGATGCCAGTCGAAGTTAACCCATTCGGAGAGGACAAAAGCGTCCTTTGGAAGATCCGCGACCGAGTAGAAGGCGATATGCGTCTCTCCTCTCGGGTGCGCGTATTTCATCAGGAACACGATATTGTCCTCGCTCGGGCGATAGTCGATCTCCCCTTTGAGTTCACGTCGGCAGCACTCGATCGCAGTTTCATTCCCTACACGTTCTCCGCCAAAGACCGACCACTTGTGAGGGTTCCGGTCCGTATTCCCGTCGCGCAGGTGAAGCAGTACCTCCTGCATTCTTGGGTTGTAGAGAAATCCACATGCAAAGGCGAACTCGATTCGATGGTTCATGATGTACCCCTCTCTCGTCGAATCGCTGCCGCACTCTCCATCGCACCGGTCGTGCTCCGGCTGGTTTTGCAGAGGATGTATGGTGCGAAGATCGACCTTGAGAAGATCAAGACAGAGAACGACTTCCGGAAAACGTATATTCTCCACTACCTCACAGAGGCGTACTGCAGTACTCGACAACGCCCGCATTGTGGAGAGATTGGAGTGAAGTCATCGAGCTCGCGCTTGATTTTGCCGACAAGGCATGGGTCGGAAGGCAGCAGGAAAAAAGATCGTCCCTGATATTGACGGGGAACTATCACTTTGATCGCGCCGTCGAAAGGTAGGCCCACTGGATTGCTGAATGTTTGCGGACAGCGAAGAAAAAAGTGCTCGTCGCGTAAACGCACATCAGATGTTGTTTTGACCACCTAGGCCCTCCGGGGCCATTTATTTTTCAAGATGTAACTTTCCGTGTGACTCAAATGTGCCAATTGAACATGGATTTTCTCATCAGGTATATTTACTACCTAAGCTAAATTTCATGGGGCAGCCCAGTGTAATACGTCCTAAATTTTTGCATAAGAAAACCTCGCGGGTAGTGGGACAGAAAGAAATGAGCGGGCACATCGTGCCCGCCCAAATTGCTACTGAGCTAGTTTCTCAAGGTTCGCCACAAGAAAACCCGGTACGTTGTAGATCAGCTGTTCGAATCCCCGTTCGAAATGCTGAAAGCCGTCCTCATCGAATCCTTCTCGACTTCTCTCAATGAACGCGGTGTACTCGGAGTCGATAGAAACATATCGTTCGAGCTCTGTGAAAAGTGCCTTGTCTCGGAGGTACTCCCAATATGCGCGACGGACGGTATGCTTATCGTCTTGCCCAGGGGTCACTTGGGATGCTGCGACCAAGAGCTTCCGCACAACATGGATGGGTGCCTCGATGAGCTTGGTAAAGTACAGTGCTTTTTCTTGGGGAGTGAGCACTATATACTCATGCGCGAGCCGTCTCAGCCTCGCGATCTTGCGGGTCGCATAAGAGTGGGCCTCCTCAAAATGATCCGCATCACTTTTCCAGAAGAGATCTTCGAAATTTCCTTTCAGCTTCCCGCCTTTTCTCGCGGATTCGCGCACGTGATCCGCAAACCCAGGCCCGCAGTCATGGGTCGCTCGCAACGCCTCAGCAAGCGGGTATGGATGAATCTTGAGCGGGACGTTTTTCATGTGTGCCGACCGCTTGACCCCAGAGAGCACGTCGACGACCGCCCGGTGTGAAGTCTTGTCGAAAACGAGAACGACGTCGATATCGCTTCTTGCGTTCCCGCCGAGTGTTCCATCCGCCATCCCTTCGACCGTTGAGCCGATGATCGTTGCCGCGATGACCTCGGGAGTACTTACGCTCTTTGCTCTGAGCGCACTCACCACTTCTTGGAAATCTTGTGTATTTGGGATCCACCCGCGTCGAAGTTCCCGTTCCGTAAAGTATTTGCACATCTTAATCTCCTTGTCCGTTGAAGATCCTACCTGATGATACCCTACCGTTTTCAAGACCAGACGCAAGTGGAGAATTGTGCACAGGCCGAAGGGAGAGTATCATCGATCTAAATGGAACCACGGACACCCCAAACGACACCGCAATCATCCCCGATCGCGGAGATTAAGAAGCGACAAGATACATATAGCTATCGCGGTTGGCTCGTGTCCGACTTATTCTGGAAGCGCGCCGCTGCGGTGTATGGGCACTACCTCGTTGCGGGCCTGGTGATCAGTGTCCTATTTTTCCTGCTTATCACCATTGTGGCGGTACTCGCGCTTGCCGCCGGATTGGCCAGCCACATGCTTTTTTGAGGTCGCATGTCCGTACCGTTTCCTTGGAAAAAATACCCGGAAGCTTGCTTCCGGGTTGGTCTCAATCATAACTGTCAGATAAGGTCGCGCCAACCGGGCAAGGGAGTCCTTTCATGCAAATTGTCTCGAAACCAAGCTCTGCGCGTGATCTTGGGAATTGGCAGTGTGTCATAGCCCGAATGTTCGGGAACCCCTCCATAATCGGACAGGATGGTGCAGAGGGGGATGGATCGGCATGCTGTTGTTCTTCAAGATAGACCCTAATCACTCGTTGTTCGACTGGAGGAGAGAACATATGAACTCCTGTAAAGAACTGAAATCGCAAAAAATAGCCACGCTAGGCGTGGCATTTCTCTTGTCTTTCTGAATCGCGTGGATTCATACTGGGGTGATTGTCCTCCTCCCTATGGAAGTTGGCAAGAGTCTGACTGTGCACAACTCACGAGAACAGGAACGAGCGCATCGAAACGCTTCCGAGCGCGACCCCGCCAGTGGGACAGGCGATCTTGTCATTCTCATGCACTGCACCGAGTACTGTGAGAAGAGGCCAAAAGTGCTCTGGGGTCGGGACAGAGAGCCGCGCCGCCTCCCCGAGCTCGTCGTGGCGGATGAGCTTGTCGAATTCTCGCAAGCGAACGAGTCTCTCGGCGGCTTGATCGAACTCCTCCGCCCAATCATGTGGTTTTGGGTCGTTTTCCCACCTGATGCGCCCGAGGTTGTGGACGAGATTCCCACTTCCCACGATCATGACGCCGCGTTCGCGAAGCAGAGCAAGTCTTTTTCCGAGTTCAAAATGGAAAGTCGCGGGCCGTGTCGCGTCGATGCTTACCTGAAAGGTCGGGATATCAGCCTTTGGGAAGAGATGCATGAGGGGAACCCAAGCTCCATGATCGAGCCCCCATTCATGATCGCGCTTCGGGGTGGGATCCCGGAGCATATTTTCGGTCAGTCTCGCTCCTTCCGGGGAGCCAGGCGCAAGATATTCGATCTCGTAAAGTTCCTTCGGAAATCCCCAGAAATCATGGATTGTTCTCGGTCTTTCTGTTCCATGCACATATGTCCCCTCTGTCAGCCAATGCGCGGAAACGACAAGGATCGCTCTTGGCCGAGGAAGGATATTCCCAAGCTCAGCCCACCCCTTCGTATAGCTGTTTTCCTCTATAGCATTCATCGGACTTCCATGCCCCAAGAAAAGGACTGGGAAACGCTCGGTTTTTGGGAATCTCACGCCCAGAGTATCCATAGATGCGACGGCCATATCATCGGATTATCCCCCGTGCCTTGCCGTGAGTCAAAATTCCGCCGGACCGTGGATAACTCCCACTTGCATCATCTTGTTTTGGATATAATGGATACATCGGTTCGTTTGCTACGCGTTGGGCGTTCGCACGGAGGACGCGAACAGAAATGCCCAGAGCGTAGTGTGCGAAAATCCATCTCATGGTCTCCCACACTACGGTTCCCACGACTGCTTTGGGTGAACGTTAAAAAGCTTTTCGTTTCACTCCTCGCACTCGAATATCTTTCACATCGTCCGTTCGAACCATCCTCGCGGATCTACAGCCCGAGAGAGAAGGATCGGACGAATCGTCGGGGAATTCTCCTTTGTTCGCCGCAGCCAGTTACGTTTGGGTCTCTGTTGTATTCCTAGGGCGGCCATCTGTAGAGCTCGCCGAAGCGGACACAACATACTCACCGAAAGATAGCGCCGGACATGAACATGCACTATGCCAAAAGCGTGGTGCATGTTCTTTGTGTATAATGAACAGATGGAAGGTCAACCTCCACAAGATAATGGAGATCAAGAAGGCGAAGCGATGTTCACAAAAGAATTTGTTGCTGAGAAGTTGCGGACGAATCCCGAAGACCTCTCCCCGTTGACGATGCTTCTGAACGAGAGAGAACCTCTCGTCACGAACAGTCGCGAAGGACTCCAGTTGATCGTTGACAAGGCATGGGCGATCGAAGCGAGTGGAAATTTCCCCGACGCCGCGGCAGAGGATTATCTCGCGGCGTCAGAGCAGGCGTGGCAGGAAGGATTGGACGATGTTTCACGTGAGTTAGAGTGGCGCGCAAGCGCCGTCGCCGGTCCGCCTAAACCCTCAGATGTGTAAGAGAAAATCACAACACATGTGGCGTCGTAACCATACAGACAAATATCTTTTCTCACGATTTTTCCTATGCTAGGATGCGGGTATGAAAGATGTGACTGATGACGGATCGCCTTTCACCCACCAGACGAAAGCTTTCAAGGACGAAGAGAATTCGCTTGCGGATTTTGTCTTGCACGAAACATCGGAGCAGCGCATCGCAAGTTTCGTCGAGGACTTCGCCGAGGAATACAAGAAGGATCCGGAAGAAATATATATGATGCTTGAGACGATCTACGATGATCTCGAGGGCGCAGGGCATGTCGAGAATAAGGAAGAAGAGATCATGGAAGTATTGAAACGCCTCGAGGAGAAGACCGGAGGAAAAGCAAAGAAGAAAAAGAAATAAGAGACCGCCCGAGTGATCGGGCGGCGCTCGTTCATGGCTCGCTCCAGAAGATGTCCAGAGAATGTGCGAGAGAGAAAATGGTCAGGACGGTCACAATGATCGCGATCGAGATGAGGAATCCCCGCATGATCGAGCTGGAAGGGATCTCCATGATGACGACATAGAAGAACGCATAGAGAAGGATCGCCCCCGAAAGATACGACAAGAATATGTTCGCCATTCCGGGATACGCGTACGCCAGCGAAATGCATAGCGCGCTTCCTAAGAACGCCGCTCCGGCGATGTTCGCGATCCTGAGGGCCATCTTGCGACCGTCGAACAGCTCGTTCGCAATCCAACAAGAGAAAACCCATCCGAAGAACGCGAATAAGAATAGCTTAAGGATCTTAAGAACGATTGGGATCATCAATATCCTCCAGGCATGCGCTTCATGTACATTGCCATCAGTCGACCTCATCGTCAATGAAGGTCGCCGGATGCCACATATGCTACGATGGCCATATGCCGTCCAACAAAGGATCATCGAAAGAAGATATCGGCCCCCCGAATCAATCGTATGATGACGCCTACAGATTGCTCGAAGATCTTCCCACTGGACTACCGGCAGGCGAAGATCTTCGTTCCCGAGTGGATATCGCCTTACCAGAAGAACTTCCGGAAATCATAAAGCGCATACATGATATCCGAGATCAGCGAGCAGCCATTCTTCATAAGACATTTATTGGAAGCAGATATCTGCAGGCGCATCCTGAAGAATTCACTGAGGTTCGTCATGCGGTCGACGCGGTTCGAGAGTATAGTGACAACCAGTCGAATAGGCTCGGGTCAGGACGCGTGGCAGAGGTGTATAAGAACCCGAACTTTTCGCACGTGTGCGCAAAGGTGGTTAGAAATATGACAAGATATCGCACGGAAAATTCCGTCGACGTTGAAACAGGGTTTCTCGAAGACCTCGCAGACCTCAATGTGGACGGCGCGAGGACTCCTCACCCGTATGGTTTCATCGAGGATATCAATCTCCGTGCGATCGTTATGGAGAGGCTCCATGCGATTTCTGTCGATGATCTCACCTCGAGGCGCGCACACATTCTTTTCTCTGAAGAGTTCGACCCCGCGCGTTTTGTGGGTACCCTCTCGAGATATGTGGAAGCCATGCATGATCTCGGGATCTATCACGGCGATCTTCATGAGGGGAATGTCATGGTCTCGATCAATGCCCCACATACTCCGTACGTCATCGACTTCGGCCTTTCAAAAAAAATCTATTTCAGCGAAGAGGTCAAAGATGAACCGGAAAAGGACCGGAGATTTTTGCCACAGATCAGCGCAAAACTTAAAGCGTGGCGAGAGAATATTGACAAATAGTGGTAATCATGTATAAATATAATTCGAGTCCATTTTTGGGAGTTCCCGTATGTATTTGACGAATTGGCTCAAAAAAAGAGCAGGTCAGGCGATCGCGGGTGGTGGGGAAGGCCAAACGCGATTTCACATCGAGGGTGAGATCCATGCGATCACCCTCGAGGAAATGAAGAAGCAGGTCCAAAACTTCGAGATCCTCGGGACCATCGAGGTGGAGGGGAAGACCTATGCCATCGGCATGCTCAATACCGTCGAGCGTGTCTCTTCCAACTCATAGCCTCTGTCGTGCGTACACGCGGCGGAGGTTTTCATTTGATCAACATCGCGTCGCCGAAGGAGAAGAAACGGAAGCGCTCCTCGATAGCGACCTTATAGAGGTCGAGGATGCGCCGCTTTGATCGTTTATGCTCGAGAAGTGCGTCGACCAAGAGCATCAATGAGGAGTTGGGAACGTGAAAATTCGTGATGAGCCCGGACGCGATCTTGAATTCATATGGAGGAAAGATGAAGATGTTCGTCCCTTTCGCGCCAGCAAGGACATGATACTTATCGCGATAGGGATACGCGAAACACTCAAGGGTGCGAAGTGCGGTCGTCCCGACTGGGATGACAGGCCGACCTGCGTCGAGCGAACGATCGATCGCGCCGGCGGTTCTCTTACCGATCAGGCAGAATTCCCGATGGAGCGTTCGCGTGCGGAGATCCTCCTCATTCACTGGGGCGAATGTTCCCATGCCGACATGAAGAGTGAGGAACGATGTGCGGATGTCTTTGCGCGCATCCAGGCGACCCATCACGCGCGGGGTGAAATGCAGGGACGCAGTCGGAGCCGCAACAGAAGCTGGGTGCTTCGCAAATATGCTCTGATATTTCTTCCGTAACCCAGTTTCCTTCATTGCTCCCCCTTTGATATATGGAGGGACGGGTGTGTGTCCCTCAATCACGAGAAGATGGAAGAGCTCGGACATTGGAATGCTCGGCCGGAAAAAGAAGAATTGCTCCTCTTGTCGGACGACCTCAAGATGCGCGACACGATCGAAGAAAAGTTTTGCGCCCACTTCGAGTTTTCGGTCGACGATACCTTTCACTTCGGTATCTTGAGGATGAAGCTCGTTCATCAGAAGAAGCACCTGGATCTTTCCGCCGGTCTCTTTTCGAAGCCAGAGGCGTGCGGGGACAACCTTCGTGTCGTTGAAGATGAGATGCGCGTTTTCAGGGAGATGTTTGTGAAGGTTCCAGAACCGATCGAACATGACCGTATCGCTCGCCGTATCATAAATGAAGAGGCGAGAAGAGTCTCGCGGAGACGCCGGCGTGTTTGCGATCAATTCCTTTGGGAGACTATAGTCGTATGATCCTAATGAAATCATGGCTTTGTTGAGCCATCATACATCGAATTTATAAAATATCACTTGACTATAAAATGATAGCATATTATACTTGACAAGTTCGTGTGTCATGTTTATTGCACGAACAACGCAGAAATATACGGGTGGTATGCGCAAGCTCCCACCCGTTTTCTTTTTACGGGAATTTGACATGAAAAGGCACTTCGCTTAGTATTCCGGCCAAGCCATTTCGAATATTTTTTCGTGCTACGCCGTGGGAGGATCAGGGGCGTTTGGAAAATTGTCTGTGGCGATATCGATACAACCATGACACGATCACTCAAGAAAGGACCATATGTCTTCGAGCGGTTGCTCAAGAAGATCGAAGGGAAGAAACCGGATGCCGCTGGCGTCGTAAAGACTTGGGCGCGCGATTCTATGATCGCCCCGGAAATGGTCGGCTATACATTTGGCGTTCATAATGGCAAGGATTTCATCGAGGTGAAGGTGACGGAAGAGATGGTGGGACACCGCTTCGGTGAATTTTCTACGACCCGCAAATTCTATCGCCACGGCGGCAAGATGCAGAAGGAACTTGAAGCGAAAGCCAAGGAGGCAGAGATCGCGGCTGCAAAATCCGCGAAGGAAGCCACCGAAGCGAAGAAATAATCGTACGTTATGGCAGTAACAGCAACACTTTCGAACTATCGCCAGACGCCCCGCAAGGTGCGCCTTGTGGCCACACTTCTGAAGGGAAAGCCTGTCTCTGATGCGTTGCTCGAGGTGAAGCTGCTCGACAAACGTGCCGCGGCCCCCATCGAAAAACTCATTCGTTCCGCGGTCGCGAACGCGAAAGCACAAGGACTTTCCGTCGATGATCTGTTTGTGACAGAGCTGCGCGTCGATAAGGGAGTCGTGATGAAACGCATCATGCCTCGCGCGATGGGACGCGCCTTCCCGATCCTCAAGCGCTCGAGCCACATCACTGTGGTTCTTGGAGAGAAGGAAAAGAATACCAAGGGATCGCCGAAGGCTGAAGAGAAGAATGAGAAGGGAGTCACTTCCAGGGTCCGCACGATGGGGAAAAATACCCCATCGAAGACGAAGAAGAAAACGACCGATAAATAATATTTATGCCACACCACGTCCATCCATATGCACACCGCCTCGGTATCCTTCGTGATTGGAAGTCGCGCTGGTTCGCGCTTCCCGGACAATATCAATCGTTCTTGAAGGGTGATGTCCTGCTACGGCAATTCCTTTTGAAACAGCTTCGCGGCATGCATGTTTCCGACATCGTGACCGAACGCAATGATAAGACCTGGAAGATCATCATCAAGACCGCACGTCCGGGGCTCATCATCGGTCGGCAAGGAGAGGGGACACAGAAATTGAAGGCACTCGTCCTTTCTCGCCTCGCGCGCTGGAAGATCCCTCACCCGAAGGACATCAGGATCGAGATCGAAGAGGTCCGTTCGCCGGAATCATCGGCGGCGATCGTGGGACTCATGGTCGCGGAGGGGCTGGAGAAGCGCATGCCGTTCAAGCGTGTCATCAAACAGATGGCGGACAAGGTGATGGCGAATCGTGATGTTAAAGGGGTGCGTATAGCAGTTTCGGGTCGCCTAGGCGGAGCGGACATGTCGCGCAAGGAACAGGTGCGCCAGGGCAACATTCCTCTTCAGACATTGCGCGCAGACGTTGATTTCGCTCGCGAAAAAGCATATCTCCCTTACGGCGTGATCGGCATCAAGGTCTGGGTCTACAAGGGTGAGGTGTTCGCAGAAAAGGCGAAGACGTCACGCGAGGCGAGCGCGAAATAACAAAACGAGTATGTTATTCCCAAAGAAGGTCAAACATCGTAAATGGCAGTCGAAGCGTTGGAACACTAAACGGCACAAGGTGGAGTCGCGCGGCACCCGGCTTTCTTTCGGTCAATTTGGCATGAAAGCGGAGACGGCAGATCGCGTCACCTCGAACCAGATCGAATCGGCGCGTCGCGTACTCTCGCGCTCCGTCGGCAAGACGGGACGGGTATTCGTGCGCGTGTTCCCGGACCGACCGTTCACACAGAAAGGCGCTGAGACCCCGATGGGGAAAGGCAAAGGAGATCCGGCGGGATACGTCGTTGAGGTGTTCCCGGGCCGCATCATCTTCGAGCTCGACGGTATCACAGAGACGATGGCGAAAGAAGCGGTGCGAAAGGCAGGGTCAAAACTTCCAGTCAAAGTGCGTATGATCGCCCGCGTAGACTGACGATGAATATATGAAGGCAAAAGAATTACGCAAACAAACGGACAAAGAACTCGCGAAGATGCTCGCGGAAGGACGCGCTGCACTGCGGCAGTTCCGATTCGATGTGTCCGGGAGCAAGGTAAAGAACATCAAAGAAGGAGTGAATCAGCGCAAACTCGTCGCAAGGATATTAACCGAGATCAACGTCCGCAAGGCAAATCCAGAATAATAGCTTATGAACACACAGCCGCAAACAAAGAAGCAGTCGTTGGTCGGGGTCGTGGTCTCGGACAAGATGGACAAGACCCGTGTCGTTCTCGTGACGCGGTACGAATCGCATCCCAAATACAAGAAGTACGTGAAATACCAGAAACGCTACAAAGCGCACGATGCGGAGAACCAGTATAAGGTCGGCGACCGTGTGGTCATCACCGCCGCCCGCCCGATCTCGCGCCATAAGGCGTTCACTATCACCGAAAAGATCGGCGTTCAAGATGTGACCCGTTATCTTTCCGCGAGAGCGAGCCGCGCATAAATACAGAGGCCTATGATCCAACCAAGATCCATCGTCAAGATCGCAGACAACACCGGGGCTAAGGTCGGACGCATTTTCAAGGTGCTCGGCGGCACCCGCAGACGCTACTCGCAACTCGGGGACATCGTCGTACTCTCCGTACAGGTCGCCGAGCCACGCAAGGCGGTGAAGAAAGGGGAAAAATCCCGCGCGGTCGTCGTTCGTCAGGCGAATGCGTTCCGCCGCAAGGACGGGTCATATATCCGTTTCGACGAGAACGCCGTCGTGTTGATCGACGCGAAGAATGAGCCCAAAGGGGGGCGCGTGTTCGGCCCTATCCCGCGCGAGATCGGCGAGCGCGGCTTCCAGAAGATCATCTCGCTTGCGCCGGAGGTCGTATAACTAATGAACGTATGCATATCAAGAAAGGAGATACCGTCATCGTGATCGCGGGGAGCGATAAGGGAAAGAAGGGGAAGGTCGTGAGATCGATCCCTAAGAAGGGACTCGTGGTCGTCGATGGGGTGAACATGAAAAAGAAGCATCAAAAGTCTCGCCGCCAGGAACGAAAGGGGCAGGTGATCGATATCGCCATGCCGATCCATGCGTCGAACGTCGCGCTCGAAGGAAGATCTAAGAAATAACCCCTATGGTAGTCAAAACAGTCAAACAGAAGATGTCCGATGCATATGCCTCTCTCAAGGGGAAATACGGATATGCGAACGTGATGATGGCGCCGAAGATCGAGAAGGTCATCGTCTCTGTCGGGACCGGTCGCATGACGCGCGCGGACAAGAAACACAATGAATTCATCGTTGATCGGCTCGCGAAGATCACGGGACAAAAGCCGTCGGGACGGCCGGCAAAGAAATCCATCGCGTCGTTCAAGCTTCGCCAAGGTGAGATCATCGGTCAGATGGTGACCTTGCGCGGCGCGCGTATGTACGCGTTCCTCGACAAGCTCTTGAACATCGCGATTCCGCGCACGAAGGATTTTCGCGGCTATTCGAAGCGTTCCGTCGACGCCTTGGGAAATATGACCATCGGCGTGAAGGAACATACGATTTTCCCTGAGACCGCGGACGAGGACTTGCGTGACGTATTCGGTCTTTCGATCATTTTCGTTACCAACAAGAGGAACAAAGAGGAAGCGACGGAATTCCTTGCCGCGATCGGTGTGCCCTTCAAAACGCATGACACGGATGAGGTAGAGGAACACCGCGGACGCAAGAAGAAAGAGAAGAAATGAAGATAGAACGGCCCGAAAGGCCGTTTTTTCTCAGTTTGTCCGCACCTATAAGAGAAGATACGATAAACATATGAACAACGTGTCAATGAACTATGGGGAACGGCGCGATGCAGATTTTCGCTTTGCGATAAACTCCGGGGAAACGGGCACGAACAGGACGTCTGACAACCCCAACAATGAGCTTCGGCTGATCGATATCGATACCGACGAAGGTTTACAGAAAGCTTGACAGGAACCCCACTTCCGAGGGCAGTCATACCAATTGAATAGATATGTGAGGAAAGGTATGAGCAAGCGGGAAAAGGCGCTTTTCTGTATCTTTGACAAACAACCAACGATATTGTAGAAATTCCCAAGGATAGCGGTTCTCTTCAAAAATCTTATAGGAGTCCTGAATGTACACATCCGAGTCATCTTTTGTGACTGTCGCTTTTCGCGCGGTCACCAAAATGGCCGCGATGTTCGTCTCGAAAGAGAAGATCCAAAAGTCGGAAACGTGGTTCAAAAGCACGTTCCCACGCTCGAAAGAAGGGAGATCGCGTTTTCTTGTTTCTCTTCTTGCGATCACATCGCTCATACTCACGTTCATTGTGTATGCGTTCGCCTACCCGATCGCATACGGGGTCGGGATCCCGCTCATGTGGTTCTTCCACGAGAATGGGCATCTCTATGCGGTACGC
This sequence comes from Patescibacteria group bacterium UBA6899, assembly GCA_002451235.1. Classification (GTDB taxonomy): domain Bacteria; phylum Patescibacteriota; class Minisyncoccia; order Phycocordibacterales; family UBA6899; genus UBA6899. Next base: position 2,809 of record DKBN01000033.1, on the reverse strand, counting down.
AGGCTCAACCTGCGTGTCGACAGCGTCATCTGGTGGGCGTTCGTCGGGGTCATCATGAAGCTGGCACCCGGGGAACTCTCGGATCGGCGCATCGAGGCGATCGTTGGGATCTCCGGACCGGTCTTTGGTCTTGTTACTACGGCGCTGCTCTATGTCGCGTTCCAGGAACTTGATTTCGCGATCTCAAGGTCGTTGGGGGGAAGATGGACATACGATATCGCTGTCATCTTTTTACTCGCGATCGTGTACAACTTCATTCAGATGGCGATCACGGTGCGGCCGTTCGACGGCGGGAGAGTGGCGCAGATCATCCATCCACTCTTTCGCCCTGTCGGCCTCGTGGTTATGATCGCGGTCTCGATCGTTTTTCCGGCCTCATGGGTCACGATCATGTGGCTTCTGGTCCTCACCGATATGCGCTTCTTCTTTCAATGGCGCAGGGTGTGGCTCATGGCTGCGATCACGATATCCATGATCATTCGGATCTTGCTCGGCTATGGCCGAGAGGAATGGTGGTGGAATGTCTCCGATCTCGTGATCGCATGGCTCGCGTTCTCCTGGGCATGGGGTCAGGCGAGGCGTGGGCGGCCGTTCCATTTGCTCCCGGAATGGCGGATCATCGTTCGCGTCTGGAGAAAATTCTCCGGGGTTTGGGGAGAGCGCGGAGACGACCGGCGCACATATCCCGATCGCAGGCAGATATCGCGGCAAAGCAACGATCGAAGGCAAAGCGAGCGAAGGATATCCGGATCGATCTTCATGAGGCGCGATATTCCGATCGACTACATGGACCGGCAGAATAACCCCGGCGAGTTCGTCGATCGGCGCGGGAGGGGGAAATGGATCGTCCCGCTCACACGCGAAGGAGCGCTCTGGCTCCTGTACTATACCATCGTCCAGGGGGGTCTCATCGCTCTCGGCTCCTATATGTTCTTTCATCTTCCGCCGTCTCCGTGACGGCAAGCGGCATCTTCGGGTGCCGCTTTTGTTACATTGACACAGGGAAAACCCCCTGCTAGGATACGCCAATCATTCGAGTAATCCGTGTTTCTCCTCCTTTTTCCGCATCGTTTCGGGGAAAGAAGGAAATACACGCGATATTCTCGAAAGACGCGGGCAGCATGCCCATATTCATTCGCTATGGCAAAGAAATCGACATGGGTGCGCCAGCGCAACCCCAAGTACTCGAGCAGAGCGGTCAATCGCTGTTTTAAGTGCGGGAAGAAGCGCGGTTATATGCGCGACTTTGATCTCTGTCGCATTTGTTTTCGCGAGCTCGCGAACGAGGGCATGATCCCGGGGATAAAGAAATCATCATGGTGAACGATCCGATCGCAGACATGCTCTTGCGCTTGAAGAACGCCGGAGCGGCAGGAAAACACAAGACCGAGATCCCATACTCGGGGTTGAAGATCCGCATCGCGAATATCCTGCTCGAAGAAGGATTCGTATCTTCCGTTGAAAAGAGAACAAAGAAGGGGGCCGAGAGAACGATCGAGGTCGGGCTGCTCTTCGACGAAACGAAGCGCCCGCGCCTCTCAGGCCTCGTTCGTGTTTCCCGCCCGTCGAGACGTACCTATATGAAAGCCACGGATCTGCGCCCGATCCAACAGGGGCATGGCATCATGATCCTCTCGACCCCGAAAGGTGTGATGACCGATGCGAAGGCGAAAAAGGAGCATGTCGGCGGCGAGGTCCTCTGCAAGATATGGTAAATCTATGTCACGCTTAGCGAACAAACCTATCATCATTCCGCAAAAGACCGAAGTGTCGGTTGCTGGGTCGCGCGTGAGCGTCAAAGGTCCTTTGGGGGAGCTCTCGCGCTCGTTCCCGGAATTCATCGAGATTAAGAGGGGCGATGAGGGGATCATGGTGACGCTTGCGAAGGTGACCAAGGAGACCAAACCATTCGTCGGGACCGCGGTGGCGCATATCAAGAACATGATCAAGGGGGTGAACACGCCATACGAGAAGAAATTGATCCTTGAGGGCGTCGGGTTCAAGGCGGACGTGAAGGGGTCGGAGCTCGTGCTTGCGCTCGGGTTCTCTCATCCAGTGACGGCCTCGATCCCGAAGACCTTAAAGGTCACTACGGAGAAGGGCGTTGTCACCATCACTGGGATCGATAAGGACGAGGTCGGACAGTTCTCTGCGAAGGTCCGCGGATTGAAGGAACCGGAACCATACAAGGGAAAGGGATTCCGATACATTGATGAGGTCATCAAACGTAAGCAAGGGAAGAAGACCGCATAAAGGCATATGAACATCACGAAACGAAAAACATTACATCGCGAGCGCCGGCACATAAGGATCCGTGCGAAGGTGAAGGGAACGGCGGCAATCCCGCGTCTCTCCGTCTTTCGCTCCGCGCGGTACATCGTCGCTCAGCTCATCGATGACGAGCGCGGAGTGACCATCGCGGAGGCGTCTGACTTGAAGGCGAAGAAGGGCAACAAGGTCGCGCGCGCAACAGTGGTCGGAAAAGATATCGCAGTGAAGGGAAAATCAAAAGGAGTCGAGCGTGCGGTTTTCGATCGCGGAGGATTTCTTTACACGGGAAGGGTGAAAGCGCTTGCCGATGCCGCTCGCGAAGCTGGGCTGAAGTTTTAATCACGCACTATGGACCAGGAGAACACACAACCAAAAGAGATCGCCGGACAGGGGATGCAGAACGAAGAAAAGAAGGCGACCGTGAAGCCCGGAGGAGAGTCACGACCTGGACGCGAAACGCGAGGACGCGGTGGGCCGCGCGATGGAAGAGGTCGTGGTGGGCGTCGGGATGGTAAGGGGCCCCGCCAGGAACGCACGA
>DKBN01000045.1 GCA_002451235.1 Patescibacteria group bacterium UBA6899 | reverse complement strand
CTTCTTCATGCGCTCTCCCGCTCCTCCGGACATTTCCCGCCTCTTTTCCGCTGCCACATCACTTTCGTATCAAGGGACGCTTCATTCGAATCTTTCATTCTCAGGACCGGCACAAAGCTCCACTGGCCATCTTCGGATCACACTTGATAGTAAGGGAAGTACAAAGATCGAAAAAGGAGGATTCACCGATGGATCACATACCGTCTCGTTCGACGGTGATTACCAGATGGACCAGACGGTCTGGGCAGCAGCGTTGGGGGGGGAGCTTCGTATCATCGGAAACACGCTCTATTTTCATGCGACGCAGGCACCTGAGAACAAGAACATCGATCCGAGTGTGCTCAACGACAATTGGATCAATATCGACCTCGACGAGATCGCAAAAGAACTTGCGCTTTCCGGCGGTGGGGTCGCAGGCAATACCTATGGTGGGTTTCTCGGCGCAGGAGATGGGCATTCGTTCCTATCCACATTTCTCGCGAATGATCCGCTCGTTTCCGGGGGGAGAGCGTCATCCGCCACGCTCGCTGACGGGAGCAGTGTATGGAAATACTCGTTCGCGCTTGACCCAGAGAAGACCACCGCGTTCGTGGAAGCGCTCACGAAGCTCTATACCGGCAAGACGTTGATCGTTCCCGAAGGCGGTGACGTCCGGCTTCACGATGCATGGGCGAAAGCGCAAGCGTTCATTTACGTTGGGAAGGGAGACGGTAAGCCCGAACGCATCGAACTCTCGCTTCCTCTCGACGACGAACTGTTCGGAGTTCGCACGAAAGGAACATTCTCGTTCGATCTTTCGATACTTGGCATGGATGCGCCGGTCGCGGTTTCAGTTCCTCCTGCCGCTCTAACGATGGATCAGGTGAAATACGAGATGGAACAATATCAGGCGAAGCAAGCGACCGCCGCTCTTGATGAAGAGCGTGTCCGAACGATGGACTCGGTGCAAGCCTCACTTGCAAAATATTTTGCCGACAAGAAGCGCTATCCGACGCAGCTCTCCGAGATAACGGGCGATCCAGTTTATGCCCCCGAGAACGCGTCCTCAACGATCTTGAAGGAGTTCATCTACTACGGATATGCCGCGGTCGGGAAGTATGACAAAGCGCATCGGTGCACCTTCAAAGCAACGACCTGTCCCGAATATCATCTCGGCATCGATCTTTCTGACAAGGAGAATCCCGCACTCGACATCGATCGAGATATCCAGGGGGAGATCAAGGGGGCCGATACCGCAGGATGCGCAGGGGAGGCGGGGTATGTGTGCCTCGACCGTACCACATCTTTGCCCGCTCTGCCGGAGGGGGCTGCAACCTCATCGCAGGCGCTCCCAGCTCAGAGTGCCACATCTTCTTCGGCCCCGTGATTTCAGACAAGAAGCTGCATTGCGCAAGCGCGTGTTTTCGTGTTGAATACACGCCACATGGCGTTTTTCACTAAAAAGCTTGGCATCGACCTCGGCACTGCCAATACGCTCGTTTACGTTCCTGGGCGCGGCATCATCCTCAATGAACCTTCCGTGGTCGCGGTCGCGGAACACGACAATCGCATCCTCTCTGTCGGCATTGAAGCGAAGGAGATGATCGGACGCACCCCGGACGACATCATCGCGTATCGTCCGATGCGAGATGGCGTTATCGCGGATTATCGCGTCACTGAAGCTATGCTCCGATACTTCATCGACAAGGCGCTCGGCGCGTTCAACATCTTCAAGCCGGAAGTGATGGTCTCGGTTCCCGCCGGTGTGACCTCGACGGAGCGACGTGCGGTCATCGAAGCAGCGATCCGCGCGGGCGCGAAGAACGCGTACGTCGTGAAGGAGCCGATCTTGGCGGCGATCGGAGCAGGTATTCCCATCTACGAAGCGCGCGGGCATATGGTGGTCGATATCGGCGGCGGAACGACCGACGTCGCGGTGATCTCGCTTGGAGGAATCGTCTCATCCACCTCCGTGAAGTGCGCGGGGAACCGCATCGATCAAGCGGTCGCGGACTACATAAAGAAGACCTTCAACCTTGCGATCGGGGATAAGACCGCAGAAGACATCAAGATCCAGATCGGCTCTGCGGTTCCAGTCGAAGAGGAACTATCGATGACGATCAAGGGTCGCGATTTCGTCCAAGGACTTCCGCGCTCGGTGACCGTCTCCACCAACGAGATCGTGAAGGCGATCGACAAAGAGCTACGTGAGATGGTGAAGGCGATCAAGGATGTTCTCCAGGAGACGCCGCCGGAACTTTCTGCCGACATCATCGATCAGGGTATCATTATGACCGGCGGGTCATCGCAATTACGCAATCTTCCTGAGCTCGTCTATCGGCGTACCGGTGTAAAGGCGATCCTCGCGGATGATCCCTTGTATTGTGTGGTGAAGGGGACGGGGATCGCATTGGAACACTTAGATACCTACAAAAAGTCCATTATCGCCAAAAGATAAATTTCTGCGATCTCCTTCATTGCGTTAGTTGGCAACCCGTTCACAATAGAAATAGAGATCCTGTTGCTCGTGGGTATTCCTTCTTCGTGCCCCGGGTCTCATCCGGGAATGTATCTTTTGGATACAATCTCTTCACGTGTTCAAACTTAGCGACCAGGTCGCCAAGTTACGCTCTGTGTGAAAAACAAACCGCCCGCGTGCAGAAGCACGGGGCGGGGAAGGAGCGTACTACGTACTATGGAAAACTAAAAGCGCGGCTTCACAAAAGCAAAGCGATTATCAATGCCCCAGGTACATCCAGCATGACCATAGTAGGCAAAAAGATCGAGTTTACCGCTGTTTTCCACACTGAAAATGTAGCGCTCAACGATTCGATCGGATATTGCCTCCATCGCGATAAGCACTGTCTCGCCGTCTGGTTGGTCTACGTACTGAAGCCGCAAGGCGGGGCCAACCTCAGCGGGACAAAGTCTGTATCCCAGAGACAATACCTTACTACAGAATTGCCCATAGGAAACAGCATCATTTATACGTACATCTCGTTGTGAGATGAGCACAAGATCGAGACAATCTTCACCCTCAGAGCAAGTGATCTTGTTGAGGATAAAGTTTGCGCTGTCATGGATACTTCGACTTACCCCCGTTGTTTCTTCTTTCCAGCCAAGTGCCCTTCGGTACTCGTCTGGTGTTTCATATTTGCCAAGTCGCACTGTTCTCCAGACTGGGAAATCGGTGCTTGGGCCACTCGTGTGCCATGGGTCCTCCTTTCGGAGAAACCGCTTGAAGCCATCGAACCAAAGACGACCATCGTCGCCCTGGAGTTTGTCCATGAAATCCGACCACGGGCCATGAAGCGCACGAACGGAGATCTCACCGAGCATGACGGATTTGGTCATGGTCAGTCCTTTCTTAAAGAAATTCCGGATTTCGCCCATCCGGTTTAGGCTGTTAATATGATAACACGAATATTGATAAAGTGCAAGTACTTAGCGACCAGGTCGCCAAGTTACGCTCTGTGTGAAAAACAAACCGCCCGCGTGCAGAAGCACGGGGCAGTATTACTCATCATCCGCGCACAGCGTATGCATGCACTAGTTTGTGCATCCCAGAGGACGGACGATTGAGTTTCTTGAACCAAAGACTCGCTTCAAGGTATGCAACAGCACGTGAAACCCTTTTAGGGATTTTTGTCCTACGAACGGGCTGAACGAACCTGCATGCTCCCGAAGGAGTCGCTGTTTCTTTCTTTATCCAGGACCGTACGATATACAAACGCCTTGCGTCTTTCTTTGATAACGTTCTCATTGTCGCTCCTCGTCTAGGTTGTACGACTGTATCCATTGAATATTCCCATTACTATCATGTCAAAAACAAACCCCCCGTGGCAAGGGGGGTGAGGTAAGGTACGAGGAACACTATTTCTTGCTTCTTTCGATCGTGTTGGGCGATGCCGCCAAGGTCCTTTGAATTGCATCCATGAGCGTCGGAAAGTGCTCGGGCTCGCACCAATCGTTCACTGCTTCAGTGGGGAGCTGGTCGAGGATGAGCATCGTTGCTCTCCCCATTACCGCGATGAAGCTTGCTTTTTGGTGGATAGTCAATCTCGATCCGTGCCGATGTGGCATTATTTTCCTTCCTTCATTGGTCCCGGATCTTGCCCATCCGGTTCGGGCCTGGGAATTGATAACACAAAAGTGGGTGTATAGCAAGGGATAGGTATACTCATGATCCTTGATACTATGAAACCATGTTTTCCGGCATCACCAAGGAAAATCATCATCATGCCTACATTCTCGAAGGGGAGAGAGAAAGCATCTTCCGAGAGCTCGGGCGCTTTCTTGAGGACGAGCTCGGCGTGAAGACGTCCGGCAATCCGAATCTTTATCGCTTCGAGACAGATACACTTTCCATTGACGAGGTGAGGGCGATCAGGGAGAAGGACCAGGCGACAGCGTTCGGCGGCGGGATGAAGGTGTTTATTGTCGCTGCGCACACGATCGGGCGCGAAGCGCAGAACGCGCTTCTCAAGACCCTGGAAGAACCGAACAAGGACACGATCATCTTCCTCATCGTTCCGACCAAAGAAGCACTCTTGCCGACGGTCCGTTCGCGCGCGTTCCTCCTCGTGGGGAGCAAGATGGAGGAGGATGATCTCGCGCGAGAGGAAGCAGAACGATTCGTCGATGCGGGGCTCCTGGAGCGCATGAAGATCATTTCCAATATCGTCGAAGGAAAGGATAAAGAACGAGCAAAAAGATTTCTCGATGCCCTACTCGTGGGCTACCATGCCCGGCCTGAATACGACCCGGAGTTCCTTGGAGAGGTCTTGAGAGCAAAAAACTTTCTCTTTGATCGTGCGCCGTCCATGAAGATGCTTCTTGAACACCTTGCGCTTACGTTTCCAGAGCAGAAAGAAAAGTGATACAATCGCCCGATATGGCATACCAATTCAGCACATTCAAGACGCGCATCGCCGATATCGAAGAGTGGCTTCGCAAGGAGCTCACACTCCTCCGTACCGGCCGCGCCACCGCCGCGATCCTCGACGAGATCAGCGTCGAATCCTACGGGTCGTTCATGCCGATCGCGCACGTTGGGAACATCGCGATGGAAGACCCGAGGACCTTGAAGGTGACACCTTGGGACAAGGGCCAGATCAAGGCGATAGAAGCTGCCATCCAAAAGGCAGACATCGGCCTTTCTGTGGTCTCGGACTCGGATGGCTTGCGAGTGATATTCCCGGAGCTCACCAGCGAGCGCCGCGCGCAGATCGTGAAACTCCTCCATGGAAAGCTCGAAGAGGCGCGTATCTCGCTTCGAAAGGAGCGAGAAGCGGTCTTAAATGACCTCAAGACGAAAGAAAAGGAAGGCAATATATCCGAGGACGAGCACTTCAAGGCGAAAGAGGAGCTCCAGAAATTGATGGACGAAGGGAACGGAAAGCTCGAAGGGATGGCGAAGAAGAAAGAATCAGATATCGTGAACTGAGTCCCATGAATATCCTCTTATTCCTCGTCATTCTCCTCATTCTCGTGATCGCGCACGAGTTCGGACATTTTCTCGTCGCGAAGCTCTCGCGCATGCGCGTGGACGAGTTCGCGTTCGGTTTCCCGCCGCGCCTCTTTTCCGTGGAGAAAGGGGAGACACGGTATGTGTTCAATGCACTTCCTTTGGGGGGATATGTGAAGATCTACGGCGAGGATCCGACAGAGGTCTCTGAAGGTCCCGATCTTGATCGCAGCTTCAATCACCGTCCGCTCTGGCAGCGTTCGCTCGTGGTTGTCGCCGGGGTCGTATTCAATATGCTGCTCGCATGGATCCTTGTGACCGCGATCCTCATGATAGGTATGCCCGCTTCCGCTGAGGACACGCCATACGCATCCTATGTGCACGATCCCGCTCTCACCATCCTCTCCGTCGCTCCTGACTCTCCCGCTGCGCAGGCGAAATTCCAAGAAGGGGACGCGATCCTCTCTGTTCGCTCGGGCGACGCGGTGGCATACCCCGCCACACCGGAAGATGTCTCGTCGTTCGTCGGCCCCCGCCAAGGAGAGAAAGTGACCATCAAAGTTCGCCGAAAGGGGGAAGTCCTTGACCTTGCAGCGACCCCAAAGGAGGGGATCGTCGCGGGCCGCGCCGCGATCGGCATCTCTATGGACCGCATAGGAACGCTCCGGCTCCCGCTTCCTCTTGCGCTTCTGGAGGGGACGGAACGCACCTGGTATTACACAGACGTGACCGCGCGCGGGATCGCGAGCTTCCTCGGCGGGTTCTTCAGGGGAACATCGGATTTTTCGCAGGTCACCGGACCGGTCGGGATCGTGAACGCGGTCGGCGTTGCTGCGTCGCTCGGGTACGCGAATCTCGTTATCTTCACCGCGATCATCTCGATCAATCTTGCCATCATCAACCTGATCCCATTCCCTGCACTTGACGGTGGGCGCCTACTGTTCGTGCTGATCGAAGGCATGATCCGGAGACCTATTCCGGCAAAGGTCGCGAATACAGTGAACGCAACGGGCTTCGCGCTCTTGATGCTGCTCATGGTCGCGGTGACATACCATGACGTGATGAAGCTGTTCTCGTAGCGAACTTCTGGTAAAGTATTTCTATGCGGCAATCACAACTATTCACCAAGACGCGTCGAGAGGCGCCATCGGATGAGACCTCGAAGAACGCCCAGCTTCTGATCCGTGGCGGGTATGTTCATAAGGAAATGGCGGGCGTGTACTCGTATCTTCCTTTGGGGCGCCGTGTGCTAGAGAAGATTGAGCGGATCGTTCGCGAGGAAATGGATGCGATCGGAGGACAAGAGATCCGCATGGCGACGCTCCATCCTTCTGAGCCATGGAAACAGACAGGTGCATGGGAGAATGTCGATGTCGTGTTCAAGATCATGAGTCGTACGGAAAAGGAATATACTGTTGGGCAAAGCGAGGAAGAGATTGTGACGCCGATCGCGCAAGAATACGCGCTTTCTTATAAAGATCTACCGCTCGCCGTATATCAGATCGGACAGAAGTATCGTGACGAACTTCGTGCGAAATCCGGTGTCATGCGAGGAAGGGAGTTTACAATGAAAGATATGTATTCGTTTCATGAGACACAAGAGGATTTCGACCGATTCTACGCTGTGGCGAAAGAGGCATATCTTAAGGTCTACGAACGGTGCGGGCTTACTGCCAAAGCGACGGAGGCGTCCGGAGGCAGCTTCACTAAAAAACTCTCGTACGAATTCATGGTACTTACAGACGCGGGAGAGGATGATATCCTCTATTGCGACAAGTGCCCATATTGTGCGAATGTTGAGATCACAAAAGAGAAAGAGGGCGATGCGTGTACGAGATGTACGAAAAGTGGGAAGCTCACTCGCGCAAAAGCGTCAGAGGTCGGTAACATTTTCGATCTCGGGACAAAATATTCACACGATTTTAACTATACATTCAGAGATGCTGAAGGAAATCAGCAGTACCCGATCATGGGATGTTTCGGAATCGGCGTCACTCGTCTTATGGGAGTGGCGGTCGAGGCATTCGCGGACGAAAAGGGGATCGTTTGGCCCGAAAGCGTCGCTCCGTTCGCGTATCACCTAATCTCGCTCGCGCCGGACGACGGACCGGTGCGGGCATTCGGCGATGAACTCCATGAAACGCTTGCGAAGAGGGGTGTCGAGATCCTTTATGACGATCGCAAAGGGGTATCTGCGGGAGAGAAGTTCGCGGACAGCGACCTCTTGGGCATCCCGCATCGCATCGTCATTTCGAAGAAAACGGTCGCGGATGGGAATGTGGAGATTAAGGAGCGAACGGGCGCAGAAATGCGCATCATCGCAAAGACAGATTTCCTGTCCTCGCTGGGATAAAAATATCCCTCACGGGGTGAAGGTGAGGGAGAATTCCGGGCGAAGACGGATGTGCTGATCAGAATTTGGGAAGCGATACGTGATGCGATGTTCGGGCGAACGCTTACGGGCAAGCAGCACGAGAACCGCCGTAAGGGCTGCCGCCATACTTGTACCGCTACTGCACGCTCCACCCAACATTTCGCACGTTGCCGTATACCACCAGCCCGTGTTCTTCTTGAGCGGGAAAGCGCATATGTCCACGATGATGGGTATGCTCATAGACCCTCCGAAAGATCGAATTCGATGTCATCATACACACCGCAAAGAAAGTTGAGAATTTGACCGTGAGAGAGACTCATGTGGTGTTATATCGCCTTTTGACTCCCCAGGGGGGTTCGCATAGAATACGCCTACTTCTATGTTGGAGCGCTTTTATAGCATGCTCGGAGCGGATATCGGGATCGATCTCGGAACGGCAAACACGCTCGTCTATTTGCGCGACCACGGCATCATCATCAATGAGCCGTCTGTGGTCGCGTTGAATCAAAAGACCAACCGCGTCGTCGCTGTCGGGAGTGACGCGAAGCAGATGCTCGGGCGTACGCCGGGACATGTGGTCGCGATCCGACCCTTGGTCGACGGCGTGATCTCAGACTTCGAGGTGACGGAAGAGATGCTTGCGCATTTCATCGGGAAAGCAGTGAAGCTCTCGAAGAAGAACGGCAGGCCCCGCGTAGTGATCGGTGTTCCGTCAGGGATCACCAACGTCGAGACGCGCGCGGTCCGAGACGCAGCGGTGAACGCAGGGGCGCGAGAGGTATATATCGTCGAAGAGCCGATGGCAGCAGCGATCGGCATCAGACTCCCGGTCCAGGACCCGGTCGGATCGATGGTGATCGACATCGGCGGCGGCACGACCGATATCGCGGTCATCTCGTTGGGGGGCATCGTGAACTCAAAGAATCTTAAGGTCGCGGGCGATCGTTTCAATAACGACATCATTTCCTACATTCGCGATGAGTTCAAGATCCTGATCGGCGAGCGCACAGCGGAGAACGTGAAGATCGCGATCGGAAGCGCGACCAAACCGAAAGAGCCGATGGAAGCGGCGATCCGCGGGCGCGATCTCTTGACCGGACTCCCGCGCGAGGTGATCGTTACAGATGCAGACATTCGGGAAGCGCTGGCGCCGTCGATCCAGGTGCTCCTCGACTCGACCAAAGAGGTCCTTGAAACGACGCCGCCCGAGATCCTTTCCGACATCATGAATCGAGGCATCGTGATCGTGGGCGGGGGAGCACTGATCTACGGTCTTGCCGACCTCTTGGCGCAAACATTGAAATTCCCCGTCGCGGTCGCCGACGATCCGTTGACCGCGGTCGCGCGCGGCACCGGGATCGTGGTAGAGAACCTCGAGCAGTACCGTGAGGTTCTGATCGAGCACGATAATGAATTACCGCCACGTTAAGTTGCGCATTCCCAAGGCGCTTCTTTTCACACATGGATAGACCGCTCAGACCATTCACCGGATTCCGCAGCGATAGGAATCAGCGCGGACGCCGCAGAAGCATCGTGACCGTCGCCGCTCTGGTCCTGCTCGCCGTCATTCTCACCCGCGGGCCGATCGCATCGGTGCTCGGCAAAGCGGCTGATTTTCTTGCGCGTCCGCTTTGGGGAGCGACCGCCTCGTTCTGGGAATTCACGACGAGCGCACGCGCGTACCTGAGCTCCAAGGACGCTCTGCTTCGAGAGAACCTCTCGCTGAAGGAGTCGCTCTACGATCTTTCGGAGAAGACCTATCAATATGCGCTTCTTGGGGCGGAAAATCAGGAACTCAAGACGGTTCTCGGAAGGCAAAATGACGGACGATCACTTGTGCTAGCCGCCGTGCTTGCGCGCCCGCCGGTCACAGAGTATGACACGCTGGTCATCGATCTAGGATCAGACGACGGCATCGAAGTAGGGATGCGCGTTCTAATGAATGGAACTTTCACGATCGGCGAAGTGGTGCGGACCTATCGGCACAGCGCGCTTGTCTCGCTCTATTCCACTAACGGCTATGAGCTAGAGGTCGATATCGGCACGTCAAGCATCCCAGCGATCGCGAAAGGGTCCGGCGGTGGAAGCTTCGTCACGAGCGTCCCGCGCGGCACGGAGATCTCAGCCGGCGACGGGGTCCGCGTGCCTGGCATCGCCGACGATTTCATCGGAACGGTCGAGATGGTGGATGCACCGCCGAATTCCTCGTTCTCGACCGTGTACTTGTCGCTTCCGGTCAATTATCATGAGCTCCGATATGTCTATGTTGCAGTTCCTCAAGCGAACAATACCTCTCCCGCACAGTAAGAGGGTCGCGATAGGGTGCGCGCTCTTTCTCTCTGCTTGCGTGCTTCCTGCACCTGTCACTCTTATTGCGCTCGTTGCATGCGCCATCTATGTTCCTGCGTATTACGAAGCCGTCGTTCTTGCTGCGGCGTACGATGCGCTGTACCGCCCGTTCGCTTCGTCCTTCTGGTCGATAGGGAACATGACGATCATCGTTCTTCTCTCAATGATCCTGATCGAAACGCTCCGCGGGAGGGTGCGCGGTTTCGCCTTGTAGCATATGAGAAGGCGATACCCGTTCTTCTTCGGCAAGGCCAAGCGATATGCGACCGAGGATATCGCTCCGGACGAGATCTTCCTCGATGATCGCAATATCCCGGAATTCGACACACAGCAGTTCGAAGGACGGATCGAACAGCCGATCAAGCAGCGCACAATCGCGATCCTCGGAGTAACATTCCTTTTGATCGGCCTGGTGTTCGCTGGGCGAGCAGGGATACTTCAAGTGAGAGAGGGGGAAGTGTATGCGAAGGTCAGCGAGAACAATCGTCTGGAGCATCAGTATCTCTTTCCAGAACGAGGGATCATAACCGACCGCAACAGCGTGCGGCTCGCATGGAACACGCCCGCTGCAGAAGGCGAGGATTTCTCCGGTCGCGCCTACCTCGATGAAGGGGGTTTCGCGCACGTTCTTGGGTATCTGCGATATCCCGCCCAGGATAAGAACGGCGTCTATTACCGTTCCGACTATGAGGCGGCAGCAGGCGTCGAACAGTATTACAACGATCTCTTGAGGGGGAAACAGGGACTGCGCATCATCGAGACCGACGCGCTCGGACACACCATTTCCCAGAACATCATCGACCCCCCGCGCGCCGGGGAGAATCTGGCACTTTCGATCGATGAACGCGTGCAGAAGGATCTCTACGACCGCATCCGTGAGGTTGCGCTTGCGAGAGATTTCACCGGCGGGGCGGGCGGCATCATGGACATCCGCACCGGCGAATTGATCGCGCTTACGAGTTTTCCGGAGTACGACCCCAACGTCATGACGAAAGGGGACGACGCGGCGGCGATCGCCGCGTATAACGACGACGCACGCAAACCGTTCCTCGACCGAGCGATCGGCGGCGTATACACCCCCGGTTCCATCGTGAAGCCGATCTACGCGGTCGGCGCCTATAACGATGGGCTGGTCAAGCCATGGACGCAGATCCTCTCTACTGGTTCGATCTCAGTTCCCAACCCGTATAACCCCGACAAACCAAGCATTTTCAACGACTGGCGCGCGCATGGCTGGATCGATATGAAGAATGCCATCGGCTGGTCTTCAGACGTTTATTTTTATGAGATCGGCGGCGGATTCGGGGACCAGAAAGGGCTCGGTATCGCAGGGATCGAGCGCTACGCGCGGATGTTCGGGTTTGGGACAACGACCGGGATCGATCTCGAGGGGGAAGCAGTCGGCACGATCCCCGATCCGGAATGGAAGGCCCGCATGTTCCCGGACGATCCGAACTGGCGCATCGGCGATACATATTTCACCGCGATCGGACAGTACGGCATGCAGATCACTCCGATCCAGGCGTTGAAGGAGGCGTCAATCGTCGCGAGCGAAGGAGTCATTCCGATCCCGACACTCCTCAAGGGAGGTGCGACCTCGACCAGAAGTATTCCCGTGCTATCGGAAAAGTTCAATCCGATCCACGACGGGATGCGCATCTCGGTCGTCGAGGGGACCTCTAAGGTGCTCGATATCCCCGAGATCAAGATCGCGGCGAAGTCCGGCACTGCCGAACTCGGTGTAAAGAAAGACCGTTGGAATTCGTGGGTGATCGGGTTTTTCCCGTATGAAGATCCGAAATACGCGTTCGCGATCGTCATGGAGCGCGGACCGAAAGGGAACACCCTGAACGCTTCTTATGTCGCGTCGCTCTTCTTTCGGGACATCATCGATCATGCCCCGGAATATTTCGGTCTTACCAAGCGCACATCTGACGCTTCGAGCACGATCGATCTCGAGCCTGGCGTGGAACATTAAGCGTGGGCTACACTGCTCAATGGAGCGCTATTATGGCAAAAAGAGCCTTTTGACCCCGAGTGCGCGAGGTGCTATGATGTTGCGAATATGACCGGAGAAAAACAGTATCTCAGCCGCGAAAAATACGATGAGCTGAAGAAGGAACTTGATCAATTGACCCATCAACGGCGCAAGGAGATCGCCGAACAACTCGAGGCGGCGAAATCGCTTGGCGACCTCTCGGAGAACGCGGAATACCATGCCGCG
>DKBN01000018.1 GCA_002451235.1 Patescibacteria group bacterium UBA6899 | reverse complement strand
GGCACAAGACCATACACCCGATGGAGCGCAGCGAGGGCCGGAAGGATGACGACCAATAGCGGCCAGAGCGAAGAAGCGAACATGCGGGAAATTGCGAGGGGAAGCTTCAATACATAGCGCGGGGAGGACATAAGAAGCGGGTCTGCGTCGGGGCGGAACAACACGAAGAGGCCGCTGAGGAACGCGCTCGCCAGGACGAGGAGAAAGGACACGAGGAGGAAGAGTTCGATCACATACAAGGTGACCGCATCGCGGAAATACGCATCTCGAGCAATGTATAAGAACCCGTAATAGAAAAGGGAGTGAACGAGCGCCACCAGGAACGAGCATGCGGCGATGAAGCCGAAAACAGTGAATAGCTTCGCGCTTCGGTTCGTGCGAAAGAAACGGGCCACATTCCTTCTCTGGTATGCGAGGAGCTCGGTGAACATGTCAGGATGCGGTGAGGCGCGCATACACAGCCTCGAGCGACGCGCTTCCATCAAGGCCGGCCTTGGCGCGAAGGTCAGCGAACGATCCGAGTGAGTGGAGCCTCCCGCTCTTCAAGACGCCGATCGAGGTGGCGATCTCTTCTGCGACGGGGAGTGTATGAGTGACAAGCAAGACCGCGCCAACATCTTTGGCGAATCGAACGAACGCGTCTTTGGCGATCTGCGCGCTCTCTGGGTCGAGTCCGACGATAGGCTCGTCGATCAATAGCAGTTTCGGGGAGTGGAGGAGCGCGGCGAGTATGCTCCACTTCTGCTTGTTGCCGCGAGAGTAATCCTCAAAGTACTCTCGCTCGGTCCCACGAAGAGAGAATAACGGGAGGAGAGACGAGATACGCTCGGCGCGCGTCTTGGGATCCACACCAAAGAGCGCTCCTACGAAATGGAGTAATTCCTCCCCGGTCATTCCGCTCCATGCGACAGGTTCATCGGGGATATAGCCGATCATCGCCTTCGTTTTTTCAGGGTCGCGCGCAACATCCAAGTCGCCGACCGTTATGCTGCCGCCATCGGTCGCCAGCATACCAACGATCGACCTGACTATGGTCGTCTTTCCGGAACTATTTGGGCCGATAAGTGCGAGGATCTCCCCTGGCGCGATCGAGAACGAAACGTCATCAACGGCGGTCTTCTCGCCGAACTTCTTGGTAAGATGTTGGACATTGAGCATAGCCACATAAGTATAGCATTTGCGAGAAGGAGTAGGAGAACAACATTAAATGGTTGTTTCTCTTATCTTATAATAGCCATCGCTATTCCCCTTGGTGGTTTATTGGGGGTACCGTATAATGGACGCACTATGCAGAAAAAAGTGCTTTCGATCGAAGACGACGCGTTCCTTTCGAGCTTGGTCGCGACCAAGCTCTCAGAGAATGGTTTCGCAGTCGTGACCGCAGCGACGGGAACGGATGGCATCGCGAAGGCGAAGAACGAAATACCTGACGTCATCTTGCTCGACCTCATGCTCCCGGATATGGGCGGTTTCGATATCCTCAAAGAATTGAGGGCAGATGAGACAACCGCAAGCATTCCCGTCATCATCCTCTCGAATCTGGGCGGACGTGAAGAGATCGAGGAGAGCGTGAAACTCGGTGCGAGCAGTTATCTCATCAAATCGAATGTGCTTCCACAGGAGGTGGTGGATATGGTGAATGACCGCATCGCAGCAAGAGAGAAGGCCAAGGGAGCATCGTAGCGCCAGATAAGGGAACAAGCAAAACGCCCTTTCGGGCGTTTTCGTTCTATTTCTTTTTCGTGCTCTGTTTCGGGTGCTTGCGAATGAGGGAGACGAGGCGAGATTTTTTGCGGGAAGCGGTGTTCTTCTTGATCACGCCGCGCTTCGCTGCCTTGTCTATCGCTTGGTAGGTCTCGCTGAGCTTCTTCTCCGCTTCAGCAGCCTTCCCTGCCTGGACGAGTTTGCGGATATCCTTGACGTTCTCTCGCATCGTATCTATGCGGCGAAGGTTGTAGACCCGTCGGCGCTCTGCGACCCTGATGGCGCGCTTTGCTGATGATGTGATTGCCATGGCGGAGACTATACCAGACGCGTTCTTTTTTGCAATGGCGGGACGGGCCGTTCTCTATATAATAGGAGCATGATCGCACGACTGGAAGGAATAGTGGTCGCCCAAGGAGAGCGTGACGTTATCGTCGACGTTGGAGGTATCGGGTACCGTGTTTATGTGACCCAGGCGACCAAGAAAGATCTTGTGATCGGAGAAGAGGTCGCGTTTCGAACACACCTCGCTGTCCGTGAAGACGCGCTCGACCTCTTTGGATTCGCGAGCGAGGGCGAGCTTGCGCTATTCGAATCGCTCCTTTCTGTTTCCGGGATCGGCCCCAAAAGCGCGATGAATATCCTGAGCGGAACGGGTGTGGAGATCCTGCGTCGCGCCATCGGGTCGAACGATCCGAGCTATCTCACGAAGGTGGCCGGAGTCGGAAAGAAAACGGCCGAGAAGATCGTGCTCGAGCTGCACGATAAGATCGGTTCTCTTTCGCAAGAGGAGCACACCACGACCGCTGAACAGGAGGCACTCGATGCTCTGGAAACTCTGGGCTACAGCATCCGTGATACGCGCGACGTCGTGCGGGTGATCTCCGGCAAAGAGGAGAGCGCGGGGGAGATCGTTCGCAAAGCGCTTCAGTGGCTCGGGAAAAAGTGATCGCAGGAACGAGCATTATGCCGATCGAGAGCATACTACGCACTATCGAAAAGATCATTCCCCGTCCCCTCTATCGGTTGTTCCAGCCCGCGTACCATTTCTCGATGTCTTTTCTGGCGGCTCTGTATCATCGCTTCCCTTCCAAAAATATCCGGGTCATCGGAGTGACGGGGACGAAAGGAAAATCTTCGACGGCGGAATTCATGAACGCTCTCCTTGAAACGTCTGGGGAGAGAACGGCCCTCCTGGGCACGATCCGTTTCAAGATAGGTGACGAGTCGCGGCGCAATCTCTATAAAATGACCATGCCGGGACGATTCTTCGTTCAGCGCTTCCTCCATGATGCCGTGGCGGCCGGATGCACGAGTGCGGTCGTGGAGATGACCTCGGAAGGAGCGCGGCAATTCCGCCAGCGATTCATCGATATGGATGCGCTCATCTTCACCAATCTCTCGCCCGAACATATCGAGTCTCATGGGTCGTATGAGAAATACCGTGAAGCGAAACTCTCGATCGCGCGCATGCTCGCGCGCTCCCCAAAGCCGCACCGTTTCATGATCGCGAACTCCGACGATAAAGAGGGTGGCGCGTTCCTTGCGGTACCTGGCGTCGAACCCCTCCCGTATTCGCTCAATGACGCTGGGGACCTTTCGATCGATGATATGGGGTCAACTTTCGTGTGGAAAGGAAACGAATTGCGTGTTCATCTCCCCGGAAAATTCAATGTCTATAACGCACTCGCGGCGGCGACCTGCGCTCGCGCGTTCGGGATCAAGAACGAGGATATCGCGCGCGGGCTCGGGGGAATACGAACGATACCGGGGCGCGCGGAAGAGGTCTCGATCGGCGCAAAACAGGGTTTCCGCATCGTCGTCGATTATGCGCATACAGTGGACTCGCTCAAGAGCATCTATGCAGCGTATCCAGGAAGAAAGATCGGCGTCATAGGGAACACCGGCGGCGGACGAGATAAATGGAAACGCCCAGTGATGGCGAAGACCGCAGAAGAAGCCTGTGAACACGTCATCCTCACGAATGAGGATCCGTATGATGAGGACCCGACTGCCATCCTCCATGAGATGGAAGCTGGGATGGAGAAGAACACCCATGAGATCATTCTTGATCGGCGCGAAGCGATACGCCGAGCGATCGTGCTTGCCCTTGGTGCCGACGGCGGGACTCATAAAGGAGCGACGATCGTCATCACCGGGAAGGGCACCGACCCCTATATCATGGGTCCACGTGGAACGAAACAAAAGTGGGACGATCGCAAAGTGGCGAGGGAGGAACTCCAACGCGCGTTTGGCTGACGCATTGGAATGCGCAAATAACATAGAAAGGGGGGTGAATACCGCAGCAGACGGACCTGCAGAAATACCTGTCGAGCCCGTTCCTTTCTATCGATCGGAGCATGTGGTAATGGCGATCCTACTGTGATCCCAGTGTGCACACCATTCAAGAGAGCTATACCAAGTTCGTTGTCGTTCGACAACGAACTTGGTATATCAGTGGTCGAACAGTCGAAAGAGAAGGATCCCGAACGCAACGGAGACATTAAGTGATTCTTTCTTGCCGTGCATCGGGATCTCAACAAGTGAATCACAGACGCGGCGCAAGGCGGACGACATTCCACGCACCTCATTTCCGACAACGAGGAGGGTCTTCCCTTTTGGCGGTCGTACGCGCTTATAATCGAGCGCGCGGGGATCCTGTTCGATCCCAACCACCACGAACCCCTCCTGTTTGAGGTGAGTGATGAGTTTCGTCGGGCTTGCGACTTTTTCCCACGATATTGAACGCTCTGCACCTAGCGCGGTCTTCGCGATCTGCTTTTCCGGAAATCCGAAGCGATCCGTGGGAAGCGGAGTATAACCGGAGAAATAGACCTTACTAGCGCCGATCGCGTCTAGGGTCCGAAGCATCGCTCCGACGTTGTAGGAACTTCGGATATTATGGAAGAGCACGGAGATCTCTTTCACTCGCTTTTCGGCCATATCGCGATATTATCATAGGATCCATGGTATAATTTTCTCCATGTTAAGCATGTTACCGCAGTTATTCGATTGGCAGTTCTTCGTTCCGACCACTTTCCGGGTCCTTTTGGGGGGTTACCTGCTTCTCAATGGTTATCGGATATTCCGAGATGCTAAGGGAGAACCATCGGAGGAAGATAGGGTTGCGTTCAGGGGGTTGGGAGTATTGATCTTCGTTCTTGGAGGCGTGCTCTTTGTCGGCGCATGGACGCAAGCTGCTGCTGCCGTCACCTCGGTGCTCGGCATTGTAGCGCTGTATCTGAAAAATAGGAACTCCCCGCGAGCGACCCAGACCCGCGCGTTCTATCTCTTCGCAACGGTCATGGCGCTCTCTCTCATCTTTCTCGGTCCGGGAGCGTATGCTATCGATCTTCCGTTGTAGGCTTGATCGATTCTCAGCTTTAATTTTTGACATTGTCGTGTTAGTATCGCGGTGTTCTGGTATTACCCCCCATAGCTCAGTCGGTAGAGCAGTTGCCTTTTAAGCAAACGGTCGCAGGTTCGATCCCTGCTGGGGGGATAAGTACAAAATCGCGCCGCATGGTGCTGATTTTGTTTATCCACCCAGAGCAAAGCACCTGCGTGCTTTGCGCCAGGGATCGAAGGGAAATTCGATATTTTGCCAGCAGGCAAAATCAAATTTCCGGGGTCGAGGAGGAGTGTCGCGGCGGCGACATGACGAGGTGACCGATCCTGTTAACCCTGCTAGGGAGATAGCCATAATAAATATAGACACAAGGTGTCTGTATTTCCTTAGGGCTTATTTCCTGTCGGAGTTATTCACACACATTACAAGCTCAAGTGGTTCGAAACTTGGATCGGCTTCTACTTCTGTTCTATATATCAATCATCACCTGTTTTGATGAAAGCCAAATCGGCGCGAAAATAATTTTTTTTGGTGAATTCCCCTTAGGAATTTCGAAGGTCACATATCCTCTCGTTTTTTGTCCAGCTGCCAAGTCCCCACCACCAAAACTTGGCTCACGACAAACAGCAATGGCTGTTTGATAGGTAAAGTCCTTGTCATCTTGTATTTTAAAGTTCCACAAATTATATCCGAGCGGGTCGGTTCCCTTATTTTCCTGTGTTACATCAATTATCACAAACTTATTCCCTTCCTTTGGGGCCATAAACTGATTTGTTGATATGCAATCCGTCACTTCGTTCACAACCAAAACGTAATTGCCGAGCTGAACTTTGTCCTTAACCTTAAACGACTCGATTTTCTGAATTTCTGCGGAATTTTGTGTTTCTTTAGTACCTGCGGTATTTCCACTCTCGATTAGTTTTGGCGAATTTGGGGTCTCGCCAGAATCTCCGATCAGAACTGTTATGGAAATAACAACTATCATCCATACCCACCATCGTTTATACCAAGGCTTGACCAATTCGACCCTTAGAGGAGATTGTTGTTCCATAATTTTGATACCCAATAATATACCAGTATACTCGAAAGACATGAACCGTGATACTCTTTCACAGAAAGTGTTGTACTCAACACCATCAACTCTCTACTCCACATCCCAGAGATTGAGTCCAATACGCTCGTCCATGGCTCTTTCAAGCGGTATTTCGCCGCGTTTCGCTATGATCTCAACGGTCGCTCCCGCTTTTGCCTCCTTGAGATGGCCGCCGTACGTTCGGAATTCCTTGTCGCCGATCACCGCGTGCAAGTGAAGGAACGGCTCGCCCTTCAAGAGCGCAATGTTTCCGATCGCGGAGACGAGTTCGTGGTCACCCGAAAATTTCTTCCATGAATATTTTTTCTTTGGGAGGTGGTAATATCCTAATGTCGGGTCCGAGACCGCGCCGATCGCAACCAGTGTCGCGCTTACCACCTTTTCACGCTTGGCGAACTCGAGGATCTTCTCTGGAACCTTCTCTCCCCTCGTTAGGCGTATCGCCCACACATCGCCATCTATCCTTTGATATTTCATGATCGATATTATCCCCCAATTGGCTCCGTTGGGCCATATTTCTGAACAGAAAAAGTTATCCACAGCACGACTTTGACGGCGTGTAAAGTGGGTCATATAATTGACCCAGACAGGCTTGAGTGAGTTCAATTGTTATCAACACTGAACTGCTCAATACCAAGCAGTTCTTTACACAAGCGAATACGCTCATTCCTCCACAAAATCCTCCATGCAAACCTCCAGTTGCTTGGAGGTATGTTTTTTCTACTGGAAGTTTCGGGCCGCGATTCGCGGTCCTTTCATTTTGATCCAAGAATATATCTCTCCAACGCGTCCGCAAGCGCGAATGCTCCGCGATGCGCGTCGTGATACATGTCTTTCAATTCTCTGAGCGCTCTCTCCTGCTCTCCTTCCTCCCATTTGAGCGACCCCTTTCCATATTTCCCGTATACGAATGGCTTCACCCCGGCTTTTACCGCTTCCGCCTTTGGGAGCTTTCGACTCAATATGGCCATCTTGAGAGCCCAAACGAGAGTCCCATGCACCTCCTCCGCCTCAGCTCCCTCGCGTAGCACTTGGGTCAACAGGGTCCAAGCGCTGCGTTTATCTCTCGCGATGAATGCGTCCGCGAGCGCGAACACCCGGGGTCCGCGCTCCACCTCCTTCGTCTCTTTCTTCGTAAATTCTTCTATTCTGGCTCCTGTCGCCTCAAACGCCGTACGCAACGGCTTCAATGCCTTCTCTTCAAAAAAGAGGATGGTGTTGGGTGAGCGCGCGAAGATTTCAAGCGCCCGCAAGAATGTCTCTCGTTCTGTGCCCGCGAACACTCCTTCGCAGAATACGATCGTCGGCGCACCAAAGAGGCTTCCACTTCCCATCGCTTCTTCCACGACAGCAAACGTAGCTTCGTTCTCTTCGAAGCGTACGGCTCGAGCGTTCGGATATTTCTTCTGATGCGCCTGGATCGCCAGCCGGATAGCGTCTATCGCTTGCGCCCGTTCTCCGACATAGAGCGTGATCATATGACCATGCTACCCGTCCGCTGGCATAGTGAAAAGAGCCTGCACCCTATCAACGGATCCCTGTGTCTCCGCGGACAACAACATCTGTGATATCCCCCGCAGGAACCGTGACCTGAAACGGCGTGATGGTCGGGAAGGGTGTGTTAGGGTCCTTGGAGATCGTATATTGCCCGGGCGATACGAGCACAATGAAAGTACCGTCATCTTTGGTCGTCGTTCGAGCCGCGATGGCGCCATCTACTCCGGTGATCACGAGCGGGACCGACGGAGCGGGGCGGTCAGGACAATCAACTCCTTCGCGAACGACCGGACAGGTCGGGCCGACAAGAAGGAGCCCATGGATGCCGGAGTTTCCCGAAGGTGGTAATACTTGCGCACGGGTGACAGAGAAAACGAATCTATATTGGTCGAGAGCGATGTTCCTTTGCGGCTTCTCCGGATTGACTTCCGAGAGCGATACCTCGAGGTCGTTCACCTGGGTCGTCGTCGCGAGGCCGATCTCTACGGGGTAATCGACCCCGTTCTCCGTTATGACCGCGGAGACCCGTACCGTTCCAGCCTGGATGCATTGCACTCCTTTGGGGCAACGGCTGTCCTCAAGGAGATCTGTCGCTCGCACGCTCGTCGATGCCTCAGCGAACACAGCCGGGGTTCCAAATCCGACCCCCGGAAATTCCGGAGTATTGGTCGCTTCGGTCTCGGTAGAGGTCGCACCCGGGGAAGGAATATTGATCGCTCCGTTTGGGGAAAGTTCCGCTTTCACAGCCACACCAACAAAGACCGCGAAGAGGATCGCGATCGCGGCGGGAGCGATGAAGCGGGTTCGGTACATATGCTTTATTCTACCCTTGAAACGATGGATGACCAGCGCGGATCGACCTTGCCGGAAGCGACGAGGCGCTCTGTGAATCCCGCTGTTTCGTTCGCGAACCCGTCGAGATCAACATAGCGCTCAAGATCCTCGATAGTGTGGATGTCTCCTCCTCCGGTCTCAAGCGCTCCCGCGCGCCGTACGATCTCGCGGATAGCGCGTCGTTCATTGTGGATCTCGTCTTCCAACGGGGTCCCGTAATATCCCGCGCCGTAGACAGTTTCCATCGCATCGAGCCGTCCGGCCTTCAATAGTTTCTCAACAGATGAAAGCGGAAGCTTTGTGCGCACCGATTCGTAGTGTGCGATCGAGGCGATACCGCCAGCCTCGCGGATGAGGCGCACCGCGTGGTCTAGGTCGGGGAGATACGTCATCTCGCGATACGCGGGACGGTACGCATCAGGAGAAAGGAAAAGCGAATACGGATATTGCTCCTTCCCGCGCGCCACCATGCGCCGATATTTCTCTTCGATGCGTTCATCATGCGCCGCTTCTTGCTCCATCTCTCGCCGCAGGTGCTCTGTCACCTCCCTGTTCTTCTCGTGCCGCGCGAGAACGCGGACGATGTGCGGACGTCCGACCGAGTCTCCTGCTGCCTCCTCTTCGCACTCCTCGGCGGAGATGGCGAACCCGAGCTCGCGCAGATTCTTCACCATCCCCTCCATGCGCACTCGTCGCGCGTCTTGCGCCAAGAGCGCGTGCTCTTGGAGTCCTTTATTTGATGGGTCGAGGAAAAGCCCGATGACATGGACGACGCCCCGTTCGGATAGGTCGCGCGGCAATAGCGCAGTGATCTCCATCCCGATGATCCACGCTGGGGATTGTTTGCGAACGCTCTCAAGATACTCGAGCGCGGCGGCGTTCGGGAGCGCATCATGATCGGTGAACGCGTACACGAAGAACCCGCGTCGTGCAGCCTCCTCGAACGCCTCCCAATGCGTCATTTTGCCGTCGGAGGTGGTGGTATGATTATGGAGCGATTCCATCGGCGCATGATAACAAAAATAGTTTCCAAAAAGAAACCCGCCGATCGCTCGGCGGGCATGGCCAAAAGGACTGTGGTTTAGTACGCGCGGTACACGCCGGAGCGAGTACTCACGGTGCACCGTTCACACTTCGTGCTTCGAATGATGCGAAACACGATTCGATGCCGCCCGGGATCAGGTGTTCGAGCCGCGAATCGCATCGCCGGATCATGGTCACAGCACCGGTCCGGTGGTCAGTCGTGGTGTTCGTATCACACCGCGTACCCTCCCCGCTCGAAGACCAATAGCGGCCCCGCTCTGAATATCTCCAGTTTGGCCCATAGATCGGGCCGTACACAGAGTCCACCATCGCTCCAGCCAGGGCGCCGACAATCCCCCCAGCGACCGCGCCCCTGATGGGGTAGCGCGCGTTCGCTTCGGCGCCGACTGCGGCGCCAGCAATCGTGCCGATGTCTCGCATCGGGTATCCGGCGCAGCCAGCGAGAACAACAACCAAAATCGCTAGGATTTTCCTCATCCTTTCTCTCCTTAAACGGTTGAATTAGGACAAACCTAATACTATTCTAACACGAAAAATAGCAATTTGTCAATAAATCAATCTGATGGGCGTTTTGTTAGTTCGGAATTGTCTCCATCTCCCCCCAACGCTTCCCCTTCTTCACATCGACCTCAAGGGGAACACCCCGAGAGAGCATCTCGTCGGCGCATACGCTCTCCATGGCGATGCGCACCGACTCTTCGACGCGCTCGATCGTCTTCGCCTTGTCCGTTACTTCATAGATGAGTTCGTCGTGGACCTGGAGAAGAAGTTCCGCGTCGTGTACAAGTCCCGCCTTCTTAAGCGCTTGATCTACACGCGCCATCGCGATCTTCACGATATCCGCCGCCGTGCCTTGGATCGGAGCGTTCATCACCATGCGCTCCGCCTGCGCGCGGATGTACGGGATCTTAGAGCGGATATCGCGGAAGATGCGGCGACGGCCAAAGAGGGTCTCTGTGTATCCTTGTTTCGCTGCGATCTTCTTGAGGTCGTCGAAATACGCCGCGATCTTCGGGAAAGTGGCAAAGTATTGATCATAGAACTCCTGCGCCTCTTCCCGCGACGAACCGAGATTCTCGCGAAGCGCGTTCACCCCCATGCCATAGACGATGCCGAAGTTGATGACCTTGGCGCGACGCCGCATCTCGCGCGTTACCTCCGATGGCGGAACGCGGAAGACGCGCGATGCGACCGAGGTGTGGATGTCGTCTCCTTTTCGGAAGATCTCGATCAACCCAGGATCATTCGAGAGCATCGCAAGGACACGCATCTCGATCTGAGAATAATCGAAGGAGAGCAGCGTACACCCTTCGCCAGCAACGAACGCATTGCGGAGATGCGCGCCCATGCCTTCGCGTACCGGGATGTTCTGAAGATTCGGGTTTGAAGAGGACATGCGGCCCGTCGTCGTCCCCGCCTGATGCAGAGTGGTGTGGAGTCGTCCGTCGGCATCCACCATCTTGGGGATGGTGTCGATATAGGTGGAGAGGAGTTTTTGGATCTCGCGGTATTTCAGGATCTTCCCGATGATGGGGTGCGTATCTCGGAGCTTCTCGAGCTCGCTCTCGCGCGTCGAGCGCGCGCCACCCTCCGTTTTTTTGAGCCCCTTTTGGGAGAGGCCGAGCTTCTCGAAAAGGACCTCGGAGAGTTGTTTCGGGGAATTGATGTTGAACTCATTGCCAGCATCGCGGAAGATCTCCTTCGCCACCGCATCCAACAGCTCATGATATTCGCGCGATAGATTCTCCAGGAAGGCGACGTCAACGCGGATTCCTATCGCCTCGGCTCGCGCAATGATCGGGATCAGGGGCAACTCGATCGTTTCATATACTTCTTTGATCTTTCCCTTGAGCGCTCCAAGGATGTGCTTCTTTGCGACAGTAAAGTCGGCTGTCTCCGTGTATTCATAAATCTCCTCGATGGTCGGGTTTGTGCGGTCGGAGTCGATGAGCCAGAGCGCGATCCCGACCTTCTTCACCTCGAGTGCGTCCGGCGCATCATTTGCGGGGATGAGTGCTGCCTGCATTCCCTCCTTCCCTTTCTCCTGGGGAGAGTCTCCTGTACCAAAGATGCGCTTCATGCGCTCGGCGATCGAAGCGAATTCCAGCTCCTTCATCAAAGTAAGCGCCTTAGAAAGCTCAAATGAATCCTTCCAGATCATTTTCGGGATCTCATACTCGATCGGAGCGTCGCGGCGGATCGTCGCTAGCATCTTCGAGAACTTCGCCTCATCCTCCTGTTCACGCAATAATGTCACGACACGCTCCTTGATGCCCGCTTTTGTGATCTTTTTGGGATCATTAATTGCGCCATATATCCGCTCGATCCCTCCGAATTCTTGGATCAGCTGCCCTGCCGTCTTCTCGCCGATCCCGCGCACTCCGACGATATTGTCGGAGGGGTCGCCGCGGAGCCCTTTATAGTCTGTCAGGAGTTCGGGGCCAAATCCGAAGCGCTCGCGCACCTTCTCTTCGTTGTAGAGCACGGTATCGTTGATCCCCTTCTTTAGGGTAAAAACGCGCACATGATCTCCTGATACGAGTTGAAGCGTGTCCATGTCTCCAGTGACGATCACCACTTCGAGGTCTCCATCTTTCTTCGTTGTCTCGACAATTGTGCCGATCATGTCATCTGCCTCGAACCCGGGCGAGTCATAGATCGGGATCGAGAACGCCTTGAAGATGTCGCGCGAGCGCGAGAGTTGCGCCTTGAGTTCATCGTCCGCTTTTGCGCGCCCAGCTTTGTACTCGGCGTATGCTTTGTGCCGGAACGTGGGTCCGGGAAGATCGTAGCATGCCGCGATATAGTCCGGAGCGAGCTCCTGTATGGCCTTCAGAAGCATTGAGGTGAGTCCGTACAGCCCGCCGGTCGGCTCTCCTTTCTTGGTCGTGAAATCCGGGAGTGCATGGTAGGCGCGGTGCACGATGGCATGCGCGTCGAAGAGGACGAGGCGCTTGGCTTTTCCTTTCTTCATGCCCCCATCATGGCAGCATGGGGCCGCTTGCGCAACAAGCACTCACGCGCTTTCGAGCGCCAATGAGGTCGTGATGTCGCGAGTATGTTCATCAACGAACTCGAAGCCGATTATCGGTGTATCCGGTGGGATCGCTGAAGAGACGATCTCCGGCCACTCGAGGAGCACAAGATTGCCGCGACCCGCGATGGTCTCAGCCCACCTGAGCCGTTCAAGATCTCCCCCATCCTCGAGGCGATATGCGTCGATATGGACGAGGCTGTCCCATGCTCCATCAGGGATGCGGTAACGCTTCTCGATCACGAAAGTTGGGCTCGAGACTATGTCCACGACGCCAAGTGACGCCGCGAGTGCTTTCGTGAACGCCGTCTTCCCGCTCCCAAGGTCTCCTGAGAGGCCGACAACGGTCGCACGGTCAGCATATCTCGGAAAGATGCGAGAGAACTCCCGCGCGAGCCGGGAGAGTTCTGTTTCGCTCGAGATGCGGCGCTTCATGAAGAGATTGTAAGCTCGAACGCTCCGGGGCGCCATCACGCGGATCCTGCGTTCAAGACACGCTTTTCGTCTTCGATCTGCTTCTTCTTCATGAGGTAATACGCCTTCAGTTTATGATACCCGACCACCAAGAGTGCTGCGAGGAGCGCGAAGAGGACCCAGCCGAGGAAAGTCGTCGGGAAAAGGTGCCATCCCCCACTCGCTCCTGCGCCAGCTCCTACTGCTCCGGCCGCCGCTATTCCTTCCCCTGAGATCGCGAGGCCTTGTTCGCTCCGTGCGATATCTTCGCGCGAGACCGGCCTCGACGCCAGCACCTTATCTTCGCCCCCCGTGCGGTAGTACAGATGCGCGCGTACCGATGGATCCCTCGTATCGTTCGTGAGCATCCCGAGCATGGTGATCGTGCGTCCGGCCTTCGGAGGAATGTCGCCGATATTGAGGACATAAGTGCGCTCACCGGAACCAGAATTCTCCTCGACCATGAACTCGTTCGAGGTGTCGTCGCCGATATAGATTACATTCTTCGGATAGATCACCTTGAGGACAGCACTCGAGATCGTCGCCTGTGTGCTGTTGGCGTAACGGATGGTGTATTGAATGGTGGAATGCGCCTTGCGTTCTCCTTCGGTCGCACTATACAGCGCGACCTCCGAA
>DKBN01000031.1 GCA_002451235.1 Patescibacteria group bacterium UBA6899 | reverse complement strand
CAAGTCTTCGTTGCGTTCGTACTATCTTGAGAGAGTCCGTCCCCGGTCTCACGGGTGAGAACCACACCAAGAACATTGACTGTCGTCGAAGCGTGGAGGTCAACGCTACCTGGGGTCGCGGAATTTACCGTTACCGTGCAGCTACCAGATACTGTCGTGCAGTTGTCTGGGCCGACGAATGATGCTCCCGCGGCATTGTTGAGAAGCGAAAAGGTCACGGGTGTCCCGTCTGGAACATTGGTCCATCCGCTTCCAGTGTCTTGAGAGACCATCGCAGTGAAGATATGCGCATCGGTGATATTGTTCGTCGCCGAGAGCGGGTCAAGGGCAATATTCGCGTCCACCCAAGTCTTGTGCGTGTCGGCGCTGTCGCCCGAGAGTCCGTCGCCAGTTCCGCGGGTAATGGAAACACCATTGACGTCCAGCGTTACCGACACATGAACGGTCGCCATACCCGGAGTGGCCGAGGACACGATGACTGTGCACTGACCAGCTACTCCAGTCGTTGTGTTCGTACAAGTACCACCCGTGATGGAGCCAATGCCGGTCAACCCGGGAGTAACTGTCTCATCTTCTGCCGGAACGAACCCTGAACCATCTCCAAGGTCCTTCTTTACCGTGACAGTAAAGACATGTTCCTGCCCAACCTCATTGGTACTGTCGCCGGTTATGGTGATCTGCGCGTCAACGACCGTGAAGGGTTCGCAGTCGCCGATGTCGCCATCGTAGTTGTCATTGCCAGCGACCTGGGCGCGGTAGGCGTAGCTGCCGGCTCCGAGCGCGGCGCTTGCCGCGGACTTGGCCGCACTGCCTTCCGTTCCGTCATTCGCCACCGAGGCACCCTGATCACAGACCTCTCCGTAGTTGGAGGTGAGGGTGAAGGTCGGGGTCGGAACGTCGAATCCTTGCACACCGCCAGAGACGGTCGCGGTGTCATGCATCACCGAGCCGAGTGGGACACTGGCATTGGTCTTGTCGAGGTCAGTGGCGTCGTGAACGACCGTGTCGACGGTGAGCTGTGCTTTGTCGACGGTGAACGGCTCACACGCTGCATCGGAGGAGTTGTAGTTGCTGTCACCGACATAGTGCGCCTTGAAGCTGTAAGATCCCGCAGCGAGCGGTCCTTCAGTCGAGGAAGGATGGGCGACGCCGTCCGAGTCGATCGTGATCGATCCGGCGCTAGTTCCTTCAACGGTGCACGCGCTGTCCGAGTAGAAAGTGAAGTTCACGTTCCCGGTCGGCGTGATGCTGTCGACCTTTCCGGAAAGAGTCGCCTTGTCATGGACCGATGAGCCGAGCGGCAGTGAGGTCGTCACTGGTACATCTCCACTTTCATTGTGTATCTCCGTCACGAGTGAAGTATCCGCCTTATTGACCGTGAGCGGCTCACAACTCGCGTCGGCAGGATTGTTGTTCGTGTCACCTACATAGTGCGCCTTGAAGCTATACGATCCCGTCGTAAGCGATCCTTCGGTCGATGACGGGTGTGCGACACCGCTTGAAAGCGCTACAGAACCCGCCGAGGTACCGTCTCCAGTACATGAGCCGTTAGAGTAGAAGGTGAAATTCACATTCCCGGTCGGATTGTATCCTCCGCTGATAGCCGCACTGTCATGAACAGTAGAGCCAAGCGCAACACTCGTGACTGCACCATGATTTGGGTCATGGATGGTCGTCAAGAGAGAAGGTGTGACCTTATTGACCGTCAATGGTTCACAAGGACCATCTGCCGCAACGTAATTCGTATCACCATTGTAATGCGCCTTGAAGCTATACGATCCTGCAGTAAGCGGTCCCTCACTCGATGATGGGTGCGCGACACCCGAGACGAGCGCGATCCCCGATCCTGCGCTGGCAGCTCCCTGGGTACATGCGTTATCGGTATAGAAGGTGAAGTCGACGGTGCCAGTCGGAGTTCCAAAGCTTCCGGAGACCGTTGCCTTGTCATGAACCGTCGTTCCAGCGTCAACCGAGGTCACAACGGCATGCGATACGTCATGAATGTCGGTCGCGACTGAGGGCGTAAGTTGAGACACTGTCAGTGGTTCGCATTCGCCGGTCGAGCTGTTGTAGGTCGAGTCGCCGCTATAGACCGCTTGGAAACTGTAGCTTCCTGAGCTTAGCGGACCCTGAGCAAATCCTGTTGCATCGACGACCCCACCTGTAAGCGAGAGTGCGCCAGAGGTATTTGTCGGCGTCGCGCTGCATGACCCGGTCGTGAACCACTTGAAGGTAACTGAGCCTGTTGGCGTTGGACCGCTCCCAGAGACCGTCGCCTGATCGTGGACTGTCGTACCCGCCGCGACCGAGGTCACGGTGGCATGCGATGCGTCATGGATGACTGTTACGGTGTTGGAATTCAGCTTACTCACGACCAGGTGCTCGTCGGTGCATTGGGAAGTGGCGCTGTTGTTGGCCGCATCACCCGAGTACGCCGCCTGCCAGTAGTAATCGCCAGCCGTGCTGAAGGTGATCGGATCGGAATCAGGAACAGCACCGTTCGTCACCGTCTTCGTCCCCGCACTCTGCGCTCCCGCGCTGCACGTATCGTTCGTGTAGACGGTATAGGTCACTGTGCCGCCCGCGTTCGATGACGCGCCGATGAGTGTCGAGGAATCATGAACTGCGGTGCCAACATTGACCGACGACGCCGAGAGCGTGGTTGAGATCGATGGCGAGTATTTACTCACTGTGACCGGCTCGGCAGAGCAACCAGAGGATGCGGGATTGTTGTTCGTGTCACCCGCATAATCCGCCGTCCAATGCCATGTTCCAGCCGCGTTCGAGACGAAGCCAGGATCAGCGGAATACGGAACGGTTCCGTCCGTCACCGTATACGCCGGCGTACCTGAGCAGGACGCGTCCGAAGGCGCATAGAGCTTGAAGGTCACGTTTCCGGTCGGATTATATCCGCCGGAGAGCGTCGCGGTGTCGCTTAGGGTCGCTCCTACGCTCGCGCTCGACGGGTTCGGGGTGGTACTGATCGACGGACTCACCTTGTTCACTGTGAGCGGTTCACAGGCTGCATTTGCCGGGAAGTAATGCGAATCGCCATTGTAGTGCGCCCGGAACGAATACGATCCGGCACCAAGAGGTCCTTGATTTGAAGACGGATCCGCAATGCCGCTTCCATTGAGCGCGATGCCTGTTCCCGATGTCGTCGTAGCACCAGTACAGTTGTTGCTGTTGAAGAAGTAGAAATCCACTGTGCCAGTCGGCGTTCCTGCGCTTCCGGATACCGCCGCGCTATCGTGAACGGTCGTTCCAGCGTTTACTGATGTCACCGGGTTGTGATTCCCGTCATGAATCGTCGTAACGACGGTCGGAGCGATCTGCGATCGGTTACCGAAATTCATACTCGCTTGGCTCGGATTTGCAAGGGTGAGATTGACATTCCACCCAACTGGGGCATACCCGCTGCCAGACACAGAAGTGCCTGAACCCTGTCCCACAGTGGAAGACAAAGTCGGATATGTTTGAGTGTAACCGGTCTCAGAAGGATTTGTGCGTTGATCGAACTCTTTCACCAGCCAAGATGTTCCTGCGCTTATATTGGGGAACGAATAATTACCCGAACCATCTGTCGTCGTACTTTC
The DNA here is from genome assembly GCA_002451235.1 of Patescibacteria group bacterium UBA6899. Classification (GTDB taxonomy): domain Bacteria; phylum Patescibacteriota; class Minisyncoccia; order Phycocordibacterales; family UBA6899; genus UBA6899. Next base: position 12,879 of record DKBN01000031.1, on the reverse strand, counting down.
ACTGAAGTTTATCCCTTCAAGTGTTCCACTTACATTAACCGTCCAACCAGAAAGTGTCGGTTCAGTGCCGTCTTTGGCACCGTTCGCGTTATCATCTCGCCATTTCAAACCAGAGATCGCGCCACCTGGATTGTCAGGAATTGGGATCGGTACATCAAGACTCCCGATGCCAGTCGTCTCCGCGTGTACGTGACCAGAAGAACCAGGAACGAAACTCGAACCGTTCCGTTTATCGGTATTGAATGGAGATGACCCATAGAGATCCCCACCCCACGCATCCGCCGGTGCAGCGTTGTACCCCGATTGGAGTGAATTACCCCACACGAACGTACGCGACTCATGTAACTGGAAGTAAATAACAATCGTTCCCGCGTTGGTCGACAATCCGTGCGCTGTCAAATCTGAGGGATTGATCATGAACGTCAATCTGTCTTGAGTAACTGAACTTGGTGCTGTCCCCCCAACTAGCCTGTTGATCTGTGAATTCGGAAGATTCAGTAATTGAAACCCAGTCCAAGTGTTGGCCAATGGTACCGTATTTCCAATGTCATTTTGGGCATTTTCTAGTTCAGTTCGAGTAGTAAGCGGATAAGCAGTTCCGGAATCAGTTGGCCACGCATTGTTACCAGTCAGATCAGTTGCCCCAACCTGAAGACCACGCACAAGATCAACGAACCGAGAACCATTGTTCCCGGTAAAGTCATAGGAAAGAGTGAGGCTCGGGAATCCGACAAGGCCGGGGTAATTTGATTGGACATTTGTGATAACCAATTTATACGGTACCCATTCACCTTCAGACCAAGTATTGCCAAGATTTCCACCTGTCCACCCAAGATTCAACGATCCGCTTCCAACCTGATTCGCCCCGAATCCTGAGAGGGAGAAATTCGTGGAGGGCGCATCCGTAAACGTCGTTTGTGCGAGAAGTGTCCCAACCGTGCTCTCTGCGGTCACGGTATAGAGCGGGCGGAAAATGTTATCGAGGGTATAGGTCGTCGTGAACGAGCCCTGATCATCAGCTGTAACGTTTTGGATTGATTCGGTATACGAACCGCCATTTTCATCAGTGCCAAAAATCTTGAGAACGATCTCCTGAATCACTCCGAAGAATTTGCCAAAAATTGTCGCGGTTTGTCCCGGGTTATAGTCTGCTTTGTCGGTCGAGAGCTCGGACGCGACAGTAGGAGAAACTGGAGGAATATCAGATGTTTGCGTATCGGTGCCGGACGTATCGGTCGTCGCTGTCGTGTCCGTGGTCGGGGTTGTGGGAGTGTCCGTGACCGTCCCATCGGTCGTGGACATATCGGTCGCGGGCTCGGATGCCAAATCCGCAGTCGACGTATCGGTTGCCGGAGCGGTGGTGACGTCGGTCGTACCTGCATCCGTCGCGGAAGAGGTGTCTGTGGTCGTGACGACTGGATCCGTAGTCGTGATCGCGTCGTCGGCATAGATCGTCGCCAGTGGAACCATGAACAATGCGCCGATCGCGACACCCGAAACGAGTGTTGTCACCGGCTTCACCCATGTATGTGTGTTTTTCATACAAATAAAAAAATAAATAATTGGACTCAAGGTCGTCGCACGCGTTTCTAAGCGTGCGCAAACAGGGCAAACGCCGGATCATGTCCAGCACTTGCCCTTTCCGTTGCTATTCCTCCATGAATAGAACTTGAAACAGTCTGCTCTTCATTGTGATATTTGGCAAGTGGCAACGGTTCTAAAGTGAATAACTTTGTTGATAACCCTGTGCACAATCCGTGAATATGGCTATACTGAGAGAGAATATGAATTTCCCATCTGTGATCTCAACTCTCCGCGGAAGCGTCCCCTTGTCCCCACATTTTCTTGGGATAACACTTGCACTCCTCTTCGTCGTGTGGCTCCTCTATAGCCTCATCCTCTACTACCATCTCAATAAATACTCGCCTGAGAAGCTCGGGGTGCTCAAAATGACCTTCATCTATTTCGGCGGGAGCCTCTTTCTCTTCGTCGTCCTTCTCGTTTCGTACGTGATGTATCTTTCTTCAAGCATCTGAGAGTTATCATTCATCGCATATCCACATATCGCATATGGTCGAAGTAGAACAAGGAGAAGAGATCAAGATGATCGTGCGTCGACATTGGTTCGTGCTTGTCGGCGATCTCTTCATCCTCGTGTTCATGGTCGCGCTGCCAGGGTTGGTCCTATTCGGAAATGAGTTCGTCCACATTGACCGGCTTGTCGGTTTCGACGGCGCTCCCTTCTATTCCGCGCTCTTCTTCCTCTTCGTTTGGCTCACCATCATTTGGATGATCGGCTGGTATATGTGGATGAGCTATTATCTTGACGTTCTCATTATCACGGACCGGCGTATCTTCGACATCGAGCAGGATGGCTTCTTTAAGCGCCGGAGCGGGTCATTCCGTATCGACCGCATTCAGGATATCTCCGTCGACGTGCGAGGAGTCATTCAGACCATGCTTGATTTCGGGACCATCACCATCGAGACTGCGGGCGAGCGCGAGAATTTCGAGGCGGCGTATATCGCTAAACCCTACGACGTGAAGAAATTCATATCGACGCTGCAGGATACGGTCGCCGGTATTCCTCGTCCGGTCGTCATGCACGATGCAGCGGGTACTACCGCCAAAGAGATGGAGCGAGGCCAGACACTTATCACTGGAGACGATTCCGGGGTATAACTCCTTCATGGGATACCCCAAGAAGAAACACCTGAAACACCGAGCCCAGAGCGGTGACATACGCCGTCGCGCTGAGGAGAGAGGTATTCGGCGCGAGGGGCACGAACAGAAAAAGGTGGTGCGCCAAGAGCGGCCGGAACGTTATCCGAAGCACCATCTCGTCGAGGGGACGATTCGTATCTCCACGAAAGGCGTCGGCTACGTCGCTGTCGAGGGAATGAAGGAGGACATCGAAGTCGATCCGTCCTTCCTGAACACCGCACTTGATGGAGACCGTGTCGAGGTGTTGCTTCATTCGAAGATCGTGGGAATCCGGCAGGGCGGCTCCGTGGAGAAGATCCTTTTCCGCAACAAGATGCATTTCGTAGGGACCCTGGAGCGCACGAACCGCACCTACACGTTCATTCCCGACGATGTGCGCATGTATCGGCCAATACTCATCCCCGAGAACAAGCTTAAAGGGGCGAAGAAAGGACAGAAGGTGTTCGTCGAGCTCCAGAAATGGACCGACGCGAAGCGCGACCCCCTGGGCGCAGTGGTACGTGTGCTCGGTCGCCCTGGAGCGCACGACGTCGAGATGGAATCCATCGTCCTTGAGCGCGGTTTCGACACGACGTTCTCCGCAGATGTGCTCGAGGCGGCGGAGAAGATACCGACAGCGATACCCGAAGAAGAGATCGCGCACCGCAGGGATTTCCGGAGTGTGCTCACCTTCACTATCGACCCGAAGGATGCGAAGGATTTCGACGATGCGCTGTCGTTCTCTAGGCTTCCGAACGGGAACGTCGAGGTCGGCGTCCACATCGCTGATGTCTCGTATTACGTCACTCCGGGTTCGCGGCTCGACCAGGAAGCGGCGGAGCGCGGCACGTCGATCTATCTCGTCGACCGCACCATTCCGATGCTTCCTGAACGACTCTCCAACGGCATCTGCTCTTTGGTCCCCGATGAGGACCGACTTACCTTCTCCGCCGTCTTCGAGCTCGATCGCCACGCAAGGGTCGTGCAAGCATGGTTCGGGAAGACCATCATCCATTCCGCGAAACGATTCTCATACGAAGAGGCCCAGGAGGTCATCGATTCAGGGAGGGGCCCGCATGCACAAGAGCTTCGCGCGCTCAATACGCTCGGGAAGCGTTTGCGCGAGGAACGCATCGCGGCCGGAGCCATCGCGTTCGAGTCGCAGGAGATGCGCTTCGAGCTCGACCAAGACGGGAAGCCCATCCGCATCTATCCGAAGGTCTTCCAGGATACGAACAAGCTTATCGAGGAATTCATGCTCCTGGCGAACAAGAAGGTCGCGGAGCTGATCGCGAAAAAGGACAAACGTACAGGAAGTGTCTTCGTATACCGCGTGCACGACGAGCCGAACGAGGAAAAGATGGCGGACCTGAAAGATTACCTGAGAACGATAGGCGTCAACATGAAGCACGAGAAGAACGGCAAGATCTCCTCGCAGGCGATCAATCGCATGCTCGAAGAGGTGCGTGGACATGCCGAGGAGCCGATGATCCAGATCGCTACCGTGCGCGCCATGGCAAAGGCGGTATATTCGACGACGAACATCGGACATTTCGGGCTCGGTTTCGAATACTATACGCATTTTACCTCCCCCATCCGCCGCTATCCCGACCTCATGGTGCACCGTTTATTGGAGAACTATCTAAGGGGTCGTCCGGTGTCGAAGAAGGCGCTCGCGAGCGAGGAACACGTAGCGCGATACGCGTCGCAGATGGAGGTCGCCGCCGCGGAAGCTGAACGCGCGTCGATCAAGCTCAAGCAAGTGGAATATTGGGGCGAACGCATCGGAGAAACATGGGAAGGGGCCGTTTCTGGGGTGACAGAATGGGGCATCTACGTCGAAGATACTGCGACCAAGACCGAGGGGATGATCTCGCTTCGCGACATCCCCGATGACTTCTACTTCCTCGAGGAGAAGAAGTACCGCATCGTCGGCAAAGAGAGCGGGCGGACTTTCCGCCTCGGCGACAAGCTCCGCGTGAAGGTCTTCGCTGTCGATCTCAAGAAGAAACAGATCACGCTGAAGCTCGCAAGATAGCACACCTCTTACTTGAAGCGGGTGGGTGGAACGGTTCTATTGATCCTTCGGTCACACTGCCGGAGTATCGGCGCGACTTTTCGCGCACTTGCACCCGATCGCGAGCACGATACCCGAGCATGATCGCTGTGACCCCCACCTTGTGACCTATTTTGTGACCTACATACAGATATTTCCTGCACTAATCCCTATCCTATAGGACAATGATAAGTGCAGGTGAGAATATCTCATAGAAGCGAGCCTCTACTATCCCAACATTGGTTCGATATACTCTCTATCGCGAAGAAAGACCGAAAAGTTTTCTGAGACTATGATCATCTTCGATCTCCTCAGCTATGACATAGAGTACATTCCTACCGATGTGCAGATCGGCCTTCAAGAGCGCTATCAGTGCTTCGCAATCGAATGGATATATCCAGATGCTGTCCTGCAAACGTTCGAATCCGAACGCGCGAAGTGTTCTTTGCAGCTTTTTCCGCAGTACCCTACTGTATTCGGGAATGTCATATATGACCAACCGCCATCGTCCATCCCATTTCTTGGATCTTCGTTTATCGGGCGCACGAGCGATCATCACTCCTAGCGCACGTTCTCCCTTGTCGGTCAATCTCGCAAATGTTCCCCTTGAGTTCTTTTCGAACCGTATCAACCTCTTCTTCGCCAATAGCCAGAGGGTATTCTTCATCCGGTACTTCGAGTTTCTGTCGTTAAGGAATTTCTCGGGGTTTCCAAGATATTTAAGCATATTCGGTGCGACAAGAACGACACTCAACATACCGGCAGCGAAGATACTGCGGAGAATGGCCTCTTGAATGTTCTCCTTGCGCCTTTTGTTTGCCACACGCTTCTCTATCTTCTCCATAATTTTAAGAATAGCATCATACTCTAATCGTGTCCCTATAGGACAATGTTTAGAGCAAGAGGAAATACGAGGAAATACATTATAAGGGCCGTATGTCGAAGTAAAACGTGTGTGAATGATCGAGGCAGATCGCATCGATGCTCGACGAGGGATAGACCTGGCTTATCTTGTCTCTCCCGACCGCACGTAAAACGCACGACCGCCACAAGAGGCGGCGGTCGTGTTCGCTAGAAGCCTATATACTATACGGCTGGAGTGTCGGTGCGGCATTTCGCGCACTTGCATCCGATCAGGAGCATGATGCCCGCTGCGCCGACCAGCACATAGACGATATCCTCCACTACCGGCCAACTACCGAGCAGTAGGTTGACCACATTGAGGTTCATGGAGAGAAAATACCCAAGCCCCACAAGACCCCAGTTGAGCGCTCCGATGATCACCAGCCACCAGCCGATGGTCGAGTAGAGGCACCCCTTATCTCTCAAGATCACTGTCATACTTCATGATATGAGCGAATAATCCTACTAGAAATTATACACCTGTTACATTTCTTAGCGAGCAGCGCCCAGTAATTAAAAAAGCGGTGCTGCTAAGCCACCGCTTGATGGGAGGAGCGAACCCCTTCTTCACTGATCCTTCTGCTGCTGTTGCTGCTGCCGTGCGTCCTGAAACGGCCATGTCCGCCGTCCCACTTGATGTTGCACCGGCGGACGCTGCAATTCGGTCGTTGGGGGCGGAACGATATGTGCCTGTTTCACCCCATGGGGCAATTTCCCGGTCGCCAAGTAATTCAAGAGCTCGCTCAACTTTTTTCCTTTCGAAAATGAACAAAAAATGCGCCACGCGCCCGAGTATGGTATCCAGAGAAAAAGAAAAAGTCAACTTGTAGGGTAGTGGTCCATCACTTCGCCACGACAACTGCCTCGTCGAACGCGATCGAGAGTACTTTTGAGGTCGCGTCCGCCCCCATGGTGATGCCGTAGAGGACGCTCGCGCGCGACATCGTCTCGCGATTATGCGTGATGACGATGAGCTGGGAGAACTTCGCGAGATTCTCGATCATATCGCCGTACTTTCGGCTGTTCGCCTCATCGAGTGCGGCATCCGTCTCGTCGAGGAACATGAAGGGTGGCGGATTGACCTGCGAGATCGCAAAAAGGAGCGCGATCGACGTGAGCGCACGCTCGCCACCGGAGAGCATCTGGAGCCCTCGGATCTTCTTGTGCGGAAGCGAGACCGCGATATCGATCCCTTCCTCGTCCTCCTCTTCCTCTTCCGGCATCTCCTCCCCGGGGATATCCTCCAGGCCGAGATCGAGATCCTTCCTTTTGCGTTTCTCTATCTTCACGATATGAAGCTCAGCGATGCCTCCCCCGAACATGAGACGGAAGAATTCGGAGAACTGCACGTTGATCTTCTTCACCCCCTCCTTAAATTCGCTATCGAGCTTCTCGTTCAACTCCACGATGAGTGCCTCGAGCGACCCCTTGGTCTTCGCAAGATCGGCGAGCTCTTTCTCGAGGAATTGATCCCTCTCAAGCGTCTCTTCGTATTCCTTGAGCGTGTCTTCCCCGCCCTGCGCGCCGAGGTCCTCGAGTCGGATCTTCCCACGTTCGATCTCGCGCCGCCGAGTTTCCTGCATCTCACGCGGTTCGTTCACGATCTCCTCCTGAGCGATAGCTACCTGCGAATAATCGAGAACGGCACGGCCCAATAGGACCGCAGCCTCATTGGTCTCCTCTTCTAGCCGGCGGGCATCGCGCGCCATCGATTCCTCTTCGCTTCGGAGCTTATCAAGCGCCGCCTCAAGCTCTTTGCGGCGCGTCATCATCTCGAACAACGCCCGTTCGGTATCTCGGGAACGCTCTTTTTCCGCGTCGATCTCCACTTTCACTGCGCGATATTCCGCTTCGTACGCGTCGCTTTCCGTGCGAACGGTTATGAGATCGCGTTCGATCATCGCCCGCTCTCCTTTCAGTTGTTCCAAGTCGCGATAATCCTCTTTCGTAAGCGTCCGAATATCGGACTGTCCGCGGTGGTGAGAGACGAAATTCCCGATATGTTCCTTCGCTCGCCACAGAGCTCCCTTCACGAAGCCGATGTCGCCGGAGTGCTCGGCCTGCGACCATTCGCTATCGATCGCGCTTTTCACGCCTTCGACATCCCCCAAGCGCACGGGGATATCCTCGATACGGGCGAGCGCCGCTTCCTTCTTCTTGATCTGCTTCTCTTCCGCTTCGATCATTCCGTCCACGCGGCCGATCGCGCGAGAAAGCTCGTCGTAGCGGTTCCTCGTTTCGCGCAGTTTTACATCAACATCGAGAAGCCTGCGGCTTTTCTCGTCTTCAGCAGACCCGTCTGCGAGCTCGCGCCGCGCGTGTTCGATCTTGAGATTGAGATCCGCGAGATCTTTCGCGGGTTTCGCCCGACGTTCATCAATGGTACTCTTCCCGTATTCGAGAAACAGTTCCTCGCGCTTGAGATACTCTCGATATTGCCCCACCAGCCGGTCCCTGAGGTCACGCGCTTCGTTCACGCGCTCGACCTGTTTCTTCAAAAAACGAAGGTGCGGAGCGATCTCCTTGCGCAAAGATTCCGCTTCTTTCATATTCTCCTCGGTTTTTTCGAGGCGTCGTTCGCTCTCTGCGCGTTTATAGAGATAGACCTTGAGCCCCAACGCATCTTCCAACATCTCGCGCCGCTCTTTCGGGTTCGCGTTCAATATGCGGTCCGCCTCGCCTTGAGAGATCATGTGATGTCCCGACGCACCGATGTGGACCGCAGCAAGAAGCTCGAAGATATCCTTCAGGCGCACTTGCGTCCCGTTGATGAAATATTGATTGGAGCCGTCGCGATAGACCTCGCGTCCGATCGCGACCTCGTCGAAATCGATCGGGAATTCGCGCCTAGAATTATCGAACGCGATGGTCACGTTCGCGCGGTTCGCGCGCCCTCCCTGCTGCGAGCCGTTGAAGATCATGTCTTCCCCGCGCTTCCCGCGCATCGATTTCATCGATTGCTCACCCAAGACGAACCGCACCGCTTCGGCGACATTCGATTTCCCGGAGCCATTCGGACCGACGATCGCCGTGATCGGCGCATTGAACTCGAGCGTGGCCTTCTTTCCGAAGGATTTGAACCCGAATATTTCCAGCCGTTTCAGCCGCATGATGGGACTATTCTAGCATGAGTTGCGAGGGATGGACCCATGCAGGTATACGGAGTTATACCCACCCTTTTTTCTCCAGCCCCGCTTGCGCTGCGGCCTGTTCCGCGTCCTGCTTCGAGCGTCCTTCACCGGTCGCGATGAGATCGTCGCCGATATAGAGCCCGATCATGAAGCGTTTGTCGTGGTCGGGGCCGGTCTCTTTCTGTACGATGTATGATGGCGTGATGCCGGTACGTTCCTGCGATTCCTCCTGGAAACGACTTTTTGCGTCCTGCCAGAGGCGCTGCTGGACGACCTTATCGATCTCGTTAAAGAGACTATTCGCGATGAATTCCTTCGCTTTGTCATATCCCTGATCAAGATAGACCGCGCCGATCACCGCCTCGAAAGTGTTCGCGAGGATGTACTGCCGTGCGCGTCCGGTGTCCTTCGACTCTCCTTTGGAGAGCAGAAGATAGTCGTTCATGCCCCAACGCACAGCGGCGTCGGCGATCGAGTTTGTGTTCACCAGTGCGGAACGATACGCAGTTAGGCGCCCCTCTGGTTCGTCGGGATATTTCCTGAACAGATATTCGGTGATGACAAGCTCAAGAACAGCATCCCCGAGGAATTCGAGTCGTTCATTATGTCCGGTCTTCAAGTTGCGATGCTCGTTAAGGTACGAACGATGCGTGAAGGCCTCACGCAAAAGGTCGATGTCCTTGAATCGGACACCCATCGTCTCTGCAAAAGCCATATATTCTCCATCACTGCGTTCCATATTCGCTGAAACTAGCTGAAAACGCCCCTCAGGGCAACAACCCCCTCTTACCCCGCCTTCGGAACGGTCAACATCGTGATCGCCTTGGTCAAGAGCGGCAGGATATCGTCGTATATGTTGAGATCGGCGATATCAGAAAGCTTGAACCACCGCGCGTCATCGAGGCCCCCCTTTCCCTCCTCGAGGACCAGTTGCTGCATCGGCGCTTCGGCAAGAAAATAGGTCACACGCTTCCGGATCTTCCCCTTTTCGGGATGTGAGGCCACATACTCGTTCTCTCCGATCTTCTCTTTGATGGCGATATCGATACTGAGCTCTTCCTTGAGCGAACGCTTTGTCCCATCCTCCTCCCCTTCGCCGTCCACGATATGACCCTTGGAAAGCGTCCAGTGCCCGAAGATGTCGTGCACCAGCGCGAGATAGTATTCATTGGCTACGTGCGCGTACACGACCGCGCCCCCCAAGAGCTCGAGAGGGAATTGCGCTGGGTCGACCGGGCCGTTCTTCTTCTTGTTGCTCGTCTCTTCCTTTCCGGGCTCACCGATCTCTTTGTAGACCGCCCCCAGGACACCATTTACGAATTTACCACTGTTCTCACCTCCGAACGTCTTCGCGAGTTCGATCGCTTCGTTGATCGCAACCTTCGGCGGAACCTCGGAACGTTCCCCGAAAAGCAGTTCGCACAGACCGATACGCAATACATTACGGTCAACGATAGCGATGCGGTCTATGGGCCACTGCGGAGCGGCCTTCTCGATAATGAGGTCGATCTCGCTTTTCTTCGCGATGACGTTCCGAAGCAACGTCGTCATGAATGTCGTGTCGTTGAGGCCAGGGGCGAATTCCGCGATATTACGCGCAAGACTCTCCTCAACATTCTCGCTGTGAGATCCGTTGAAATCCCATTCGAAGAGGGTCTGGAGCACAATACTTCTGGAAAGGTGCCGATTCGCCATAAATGAACGCGTATTTCCCCTCATTGTATGGTGTTGGTCTCGGGAAAGCAATACCCGCGCTTTCGCGCGGGTTCCTTACGTTCGGGCCTTCTTTTCCTCTGTCCGTTTCTTGTGTTTCGCCTCTAATTTGGCCGTTTTGTTCATCACATCCACCACCATCCTTCCTTTATATTTTCCGCATTGCGTGCAAACGCGGTGCATCACGTGTTTCGCGCCACAATCTTTGCACACGGCAAAGCGAGCGCTCTTGAGCGCATGGTGCGAGCGGCGATTCGCGGTATGCGAGCGTGTATGCCTCATGTGGACTACCATAGATCCCGATAGTATACGGATATTTCTTGGCTTCGCAAGGGAAAGAGAAAGCGCCCTTCAGAAGGGCGCCACGGTAGGGAACACATGAGGATTATGAGAGAAAATACTGCCTCACCGCGAATTTGACGTTCTTCAGGAATTCCTCATCGAGGTTTGCTAGCGAGGAACATCTCTGGATCATCTTTTGGATGTTCGGATCGCGTTGCTTGAGGCTTCTTTTTTTCAATGCCTGTTGGCAACAGATGCCGTACTTGTCCTCTCTTTCAATCAAGTTGAGGTGACCGTTCCCGATCATCCGAATCACGTACGAGAGTATGTGCTGTGCCTCTTTTTGCGTAACAGCACCGAACATGACACACGATCCCTCGATCGAAAGTTTGGGAACTTCTCTCTTCGTTCTATTCGCCATCAAAGATCCTCCTTCTTGGTATTGAAAACAAAAAGCGGCTTTTGCCTCTTCCATAACTATACAACGATTTGAAAAATACGCAAATGAATAGCAAAACGGGAGCTTGTGGCTCCCGTGCGTCTCAAAACTTGTGGTGATTCTCTCAGCCGTGGACGGCTGTATGATTTTATGTTTTCTGGCGGTTCAGTCGATGTTGATGGTGATGCGCCACCCCAGCAATGCTTGTTTCAAAACAGCGATCATCGATCGTGTCGATTGGCCGTTCGCAATGAACCTCATCGTGCCGTCCTTATCCAGAGTGACAGAGACCCTTTCCCACCGGAACAAATTGCAGGTGGCAATCAAGGTCCTCCGTACGCTCTCCTGGTCAGAAGCAAGCACTCCCATCAGGTCGAGGCATGACAGCGCCATCGGGCAACGTTCGACAGTCACCTTCTTCCCCTTTTGTCCTGCGATGATCGGCAGTGCACTCAAGGATGGGGATCTTTGAACTTCAGCTCGTGCCATTTGCGGCATCTTGCTTACCTCCAAGTTTATGTGTTTGAAAAAGAACCGGGCGCGCTTTTCTTTCTACGCGCCCAATGTGAGAGTACTCCTCCCAATAAAATATGCAATAGCCCTATTTACCTGGGGACAAGTCCGCGGTCCTTCAAATACGCGAGGATGGTCTCCCCCGCGAGCTGGTGGCCTTTCGGGGTCCAATGCCCATCGTGCGGATAAGAGAAGAACGGGGGTTGGAGATTTTCTTTGTCGCGGGCGCTGCGGAATGCGGGGGTCATGTCGAGGAACGCGACCCCTTCTTTTTGAGAGAATGCTTTGAGCCGCTTCTCGGGATAGTCGATATCGAACCCGTCAGGAAGGGTCACGGAGAATTCCGTCTCGAGCGCCTTCTTTGGGTCCCATTCGAGATGAGGTTCATCGGGGAGCATCACGAGAATGAACTTTCCACCGTCCTTCTCCGCTTCGCTCTGAAGCTCCTTTATCGCCCACTCAGTGGCGCCCCACGCGGAAATGAACGGTTCTTCCTCGGGTGGCATAAAGAGGCGCGAAAGATACACTTGGACATTCTCCCCGGTATCGGCCACAGGATCTGATGGGGTGGAGGTTGATGTGGCTGGAGAAACGGAGGCGAATCGTGCCTGGAGCGCGCTCTTCGCATACCAAAGGAATCGATAAGTGGTGAGGTGCCGTTTTGCGAATAGGACATACGGATTGTTCGCCAGTGGATTCGGTTCCGGGGAAACGATGTCCCATGTCCCTGAACCCACAAGCCGCGGGAACGGGCGATCGGTATTATACGAGCCAGAATAGAGGTCTTCGAGCGGACGAGAATTGTTTCGCATGTCATTCGCGGAGAGAAAGGCGAGGATGACGATATCGGGCTTGAATTGCCTTACTTTCTCGCGGTAGGTCAGGAGCTCTTGGACCGTCCCGAAACCTGCGACCCCGAAATTGAGTACCTCGGCTTTTCCTCCCGCATTCTTCTCCATCACCTGCGCGAATGTCTGGTCGTTCGCGACATGCATCGCCTCCGTGAACGAATCACCAAGAATCGCAATGCGCGTGGGGCCGGAGGTCTTTTCGATCGTTCGTTCCTTGTCACGCATCCCGAAACTATTGATCTCGATCCCGTGGGTAGCAAAATCTTCTGTGACATAATCGCCGGAATG
>DKBN01000027.1 GCA_002451235.1 Patescibacteria group bacterium UBA6899 | reverse complement strand
TTCGCCAAAAGCGGGCAAGATCGGACAGGGATTAAATTTTGTTAATGGTGCAAATCAATACATAAACGCTGGTTCAGCTGGAGTACTTGATGACCTCACACAGAAAACAATTGTGGTGTGGGTAAAAGTGAAATCGTTTGGACAAACTGGTCAGGGGTCGATCATTGACAAGCTCTTTGGTGGAGCTCTGGGTTGGTATCTTCATTTTAATGGAATCGCATTACACTTCGTCCAGTCGAGCGCTAGCTTTGGCGGGAATTGGCAGATAATTTTTCCGAGCAGTGCAATAAACAACTGGGTTCAACTTGCAGTTACATACGACAAATCATCAGTTTCCAATACCGCGATGTTTTACTGGAACGGCATAGCCACAACGACCACTTCCGTTAGTCAGCCAACTTTGCCTTTCGACAGTGATGCAAGCGCGAATCTTGAAATCGGGGGTGAAAACGGCTCATTTAGTTTCGACGGCACCATCGACGAAGTGCGCATCTATAACCGCATCCTTTCGCCAACGGAGATCAAAGCGCTTTACAACGCGGGGAAATGATAGCGTGGTTGTATGAAAAGGCCGCTTATCATTCTTGGGCAACTTGCGATCGTCATTCTCGTCATTTTGGGTTTCTGGTACGCGGTCATAAAAGAGAGACATCGTGATACTCCCCCACTGCAAGACCCAGTCCTTATCCAGGGGAACGGCTCAAGTACAGACGAAGAGTCCAATGATGGAACGCTGGCGGATGTCGATACCCCGATAGAAAATTCGACTCTATATTTCACAGAAAAGGACTGTGCCGGAGGAGTATATATCTCTGCAATAGATGAGGCAGGGGAGGATCGCGATCCGCTTTTGCAATACCGTTCATCCGATGGATTTCTCTACGCGATCATCGAGGGTACTCGCGAGAAGCGTTCATTCCGCTCCGCACTCGGCGAGACATGCGAGAACACTCCGACAACATTGGATGCGTTCCAAACCCTCGAGCTCGGCCGCCCGATCGAAGATTGATGCCTACGTGTTCCCTGTCGTCCCAAAGCCACCGCGGTCAGGGAAACCCATATCGTCGACTTCATTCCACCCACCACGCACGATGGGAACGAACATTCCTTGCGCAATACGATCTCCCCTTTTGATCGTCACCACAAGATCGGAAAAATTGAATAGTGCGGCATGATATTCATCTGTATTTCCTGAAAAGTCTTCGTCTCCTATCCCGACTCCATTCGCAAGCATCACCCCTCGCTTATGAAGCGAGGAACGCGCGGCAAGGAGGAGCATGTGGCCATCCGGCGGACGAATCGCGACATTGAGCGGCACGTATCCGACCTTTCCCGCTTCGATCGTCACCTCGATGCGAGCCGCGAGGTCGAACGCGACCGCGCCCTCGGTCTTGTACTCCGGAAGCGGCAGGGTTGGGTCAAAGCGTTTGATACGAATGTTCATCTGCTCACGATACCACAAAACATTTGCGCTTTCTTGTTGTTTCATGAATAATCGTCGTACCCACCCGTAGCTCAGTTGGTAGAGCGGTCGTCTTATACACGACTGGTCCTTGGTTCAAGTCCAAGCGGGTGGACCACAAGAAAACCCCCGTTCAATGAACGGGGGCTGATCCTTCCAGATCGTCATCGTCGGTGTCACCATCGTGGCTATAGACGAGGAGGTCTGATTCAGCACAAAGCATGTGGTCGGCATTCGGCGTGAACATCTGCGCTCCCTTACCAATGTCCGAGTCTCGGGAGTAGTGGAGCGAGTACACGCCCTCGGTGGTGACAAAGTGCACCAGTCTTTCTTTTCCGTCCCGATCACAGATCTCCCTGAGCAATCCGGGTTTGACCAACGTCTGGATCTCCTCTCCACAGAGTGGAGATAGCCCTCCGAACATCTCGAGGATATTGATCGCATCGATCACTTCGATCGCTGAAGTCGGTCGGACGATCGTGATCGGAACGCCATTGACCACATTGGACGAGAGGTTCAACCGATGTATCTCTTGGTTCATTTCAACCTCCGTTTTGGTACTCCTCTCTCCAGCATCTCACAGAAGAAACGCGGGTCAAGCGGGTTATTCAGCCGCGTTCTTTTTCTTCTTGCGCTCTTTTTTCTCCTCCTGTTTCTGCCCTTCGGTGTGTTCAGAGACGACGGATTCATGCCGTACGACGACCTTATCGATCGCAGTGCCATCGGTTTCGTCCGCCTTCGATCCTATCTCTTTACGCTCTCCCGTTTCCTGTTCCGAGACCTTCATCAAGGGTGCACTCTTCAGTATCTCGGCCGTAGGAAACGGTTGATCCTCCTTGTGTTTCGGCTTGATACCGTGGAGGATGAGGAGCTTGTCGTAATCATCCTTCTCGAGGGTCTCGACGCGGATCAATTCTTCCGCGATCGCGTCCATCACCGAACGATGTTCGGAAATGAGCTTGCGCGCTCGCACAAGCGAATCGTTCATGATCTTCTCCACCTCGCGGTCGATGCGCGCAGCGTAATCGTTCGAATATTCGCGTTCGATCAGCCCGCCGTGTCCGATCAATACTCCGCCGGTCGTCTCGAACGCGACCGGACCGAGCTCTGAGGACATGCCATACTTCGCGACCATGTCGTGCGCCATCGCGGTCGCGACCTGGATATCGTTCGAGGGCCCCGTCGTGAGATCGTCGAAGATCATCTGCTCCGCGACATAGCCTCCGAGCGCGGAAACGATGTCGTCGAGGAATTTCTTGCGCGTCTGGAACTTCTTGTCGTCGATGGGAAGCTTCAGGGTATATCCGGCAGCGTGTCCGCGCGAAATGATCGAGATCTTGTGAACAGGATCGGCGTTCGGCAAGAGAGACGCCAAGAGCGCGTGTCCGACCTCGTGATATGCGGTGATGCGTTTCTCCTCGTCGGAGAGGAGATGGCTCTTGCGCTCCGGACCGAGCATTACCTTCTCAATGGAACGAATGATGTCGTATTGCGACACTCTTTTGCGGTCCTCACGCGCCGCAAGGATCGCCGCTTCGTTCATCAAAGAGTAGAGGTCGGCACCAGAGAAACCGGGAGTGCGCACAGCAACGGTGTTCAGGTTCACGTCCTCCGCGAGCGGCTTCTTGCGCGCATGGATCCTGAGTATCTCTTCGCGGTCAGCAAGGTCGGGAAGGTCGAGGACAACGCGGCGGTCGAAACGCCCGGGCCGCAGGAGCGCAGGGTCGAGCACGTCTGGACGGTTCGTCGCTGCCATAACGATCACCTTTTCATTCGGTTCGAACCCGTCCATTTCGACCAGGATCTGATTCAGTGTCTGCTCGCGCTCGTC
>DKBN01000029.1 GCA_002451235.1 Patescibacteria group bacterium UBA6899 | reverse complement strand
GTGGAAGAAAGGTTAGTTAACCCTCTATAAAACCATACTGTGTCCTATGGCTGTTTAGGTTGTCTGGGTCGTCTATAGGATATTGTTCTTGATTGCCGTCTTTCCCTATACGATATTGCGTACCAAATCGCTGCGATTTTCCCTCGCGTACAAGGACTCGGTCGCAAAGATATGCCTCGTGCCGGAGGAGCTTCTCACCCTTGGGGAGACATATTATCCACTGGAGAAGCCGCTGTTGTCTACCAAGGTCGTGGTGATGGAGCGCGAGCGCGAGAAATTGTGTGCATATTTCCTCTCCGAAATCAGAAAGTCTCGGCCAGCACCCCATTTCGTTCGCAAGTTCCCAGAATTCTGCTTGTCGTGTTTCATCCCTTCGTTCGAGTTCTGCGGTATCAATTTCTCCGTTACGGAAACTCGCTCTATCTTTTTGGTCCGAGAAGAAGAGTAGAGATATCTTTTGTGTAGCATTTTTCATAAATTATACGACCCGAGCGCTTTTCTTGCCCGGGTCGTTACTTGGCCGACCGTCAGATCGTATCGCTGTTTCCGTACAGCATGGTGTCAATCTCGACGTCCTGCTTTCCTTGAACAGGGCCGCACGTCTGGAAGCGAACTTCTTCTGCTGACAGAAAGGTAATCGGCAAGTCATTTTCGTTCATGAATATCACCCCCTTTCTATTTACCCGAAGTCAGAATAACTGATCTTTGTCGTCAGTCAACCCTGAAGGAACCAGTGCAATCTCATTGCTAATCGGGTGACCTACGGCTCTTTCCATAAACAGCCACTGGCCTCCTGGATTGATTTCGAGGAAATAGAGATTGCCAGCAAAGTCCTCAACCATATCGATACACCCGAATTCAAGATTGAGGGCATTCATCAGCGACATGATTTTTGACCTAGTTGAGTTAGGGACACCGAATATTTCCCACATTCCATTGTTCTTCCAGTGTCTCGAGTCTATCTCGTCACCATGTTTGCATCTAATCTTAGCCGCAAACACTTTATTTTTGACTACGGTGATTCTGATGTCCGAAACTTTATTTATACACTCCTGGAGAATCGCTGGGCAAATTGCTAGTCTATTAGCGGATGAAGCCAAGAGATCGCTCTTTATCTTTTTAGCATATATCACAAGTGGTTGATTATTCCCTACTTCTCCTTTTGGGATGAATCCACTATCGATGGGTTTCACTAGTGTGTATTCACCCATACCACTGATGAATTCGAGCGCTTCTATTGGGTTATTTCCAAAATATGTTTTTGGGACTAGAAACCCAACTGACTTCGCGACTGTGAGTTGATACGTCTTTCGACAAGCAAGTAGTGAATTTTGGGGAGAGTTTAGCCGAAACTTATTGTTCAAAATTAAGGCAAGACCCTCCACGAATGCTCCACGCTCCCTCTCGATGTAAGATTTTTGTGTACTTCCTTGAATTTTGTCATCAAGAGACGTTTTTCTTCTAAGCCAGAGGCTATTTATCTCGTCGAAATGAATTTTGCTAACCATTCTCCCCACGATTACGGAGAGAGTACCCTTTCCATGCTCATCTACATTTGTATGCCATTCATTCCCAATTTCAGAAATGTCCAATAAGAGGGAATCTTGATGAAGTTTCTCGAGTTTTGAGATCACCTCAGCAGCATGCTTGTCCGCTGGGTAACTGATTACAATGATCATTTTTACTCTCCGCCAGTGGTTCTATAGGAAGAATAACCAATAAATAGGGGCCGTCAACAACAAATTAATTCTTGGTCATTTCCCCGAAGGGAGGTCTTCCACCGGAAGTTCGATACAGAAGACGGAACCCTTGCCTTGACCTTCAGAATCGACCCAGACGGTCCCCCTTTGCGCCTCTATCATCTTCTTTGCGACATAAAGACCGAGGCCGGAGCCTGCGGTATTGAGCTTTTGGCCTTCACTGCCCCTCGCAAATTTTCCGAAAAGGTGGTGGAGATCGTCGTGCGAGAGGCCAACGCCGGTATCCTTCACCTTCAAAAGGATCGTTCCGTGCTTGCCGCGGTTCGGCTCCTTTTCCAGGATGACTCGGACGTTTCCTTTTGGAGTGTATTTGATCGCGTTGTCGATGAGGTTCGAGAGTATCTGTCGGATCTTTCCTTCGTCCGCTTTCACGATGAATCGTCCGTCTTTCGGGATCTCCGCCGCGAGATCGAGCCTCTTCTCCCCTGCCGCGACAAGAAACTCTTGCACGAGTTCTTGCGCCATCTTCCCGAGATCAACATCGGTGAATTGGTAGGTCATGGTCCCCTGTTCGATCTTTGAGATATTCAAGAAATCGTTGATCATGTTTGCGAGGCGATTCGAAGAGGTGAAGATCCTCTCGACGGCCCCGCGTACGGGAATAGATATCTCACCGAACGAATTTTCCAAAATAAGGGAGGCGTAACCCTTGATCGCGGTCACGGGTGTGCGTAGCTGGTGCGACGCGATGGAAACGAACTCACTCTTGCGCTGGTCGATGATCCTAAGCTGCTCGTTCTTTTTTGAAAGTTCCCAGTTCGTCTCCGAGAGCCGTTTGGCGAGTTTGTCGATCTCCTCACGCTGCCTGATCTCTTCCTTGACGCTACGAATGACCAGATATCCAAAGAAAAGGCTCGAAATAAAAAAAGCGATGTTAACTATGATCTCGTTCTTGGTGCCACTAGAGAAGATCCGGATAAATAAGAATGACGAGAGGATCAATACGAAAAGTTGGGTAGCTGCTGCTTGAACCTCGAAAAGTTGGTATTGAAGTATCGCAAGCGAAATGAAGGCGATCATGGCTACGCTCCCCGCTTGGCCGAGCCAATTATATTCATATATCCCCACAAACGGGAAATACAGGTTTGTCACCAGTGCGATGCCAGAAGTGATGAAGGTCCCAAGAAAAATATAAATGATCTGTTTTTTGCCAAGATCATTTCTTGAGTGGAAATACAAATATAGCAAGATAAGGAATGCAACAAAGAAATACCCAACTTCATATGCGCTATATATGATGCTCCAGAGCGGATCAAAAATGATGATCGGTTCGCCAACAATGCCCCTATATGAATCAATGATTAGGCCGTTTGGCATTACGCTGATGGCAAGGATGGGAAAAACAAGTGCGATCGCAAGGTAAAGAAGGATACGAGGGATGCGTATATCTTTATTGAAATAGAAGGTGAAGAATATAAAGAAATACGGGATGAGCGCTGCAACCGCATATAAAGCCCGAGAAAATATAGTGAGAGCAAGATCTGTTTGAGAATTCCTAAAAAGGAGCATGTCGACATCCCAAAGCACTACCGCTGAGGCCCCAGCTATGAACATCCTGCTAGACAGGTCTTTTGTAGGGTTTCTTGCAAGAACCAGGATGACAAAAAAGAAGTTCGCGCTCAACGCGAGAAGGACCAGCGTATTTTGAAGGTCAAGGAAACTTCCCATTCAAATAATCTTATCTCTTTTTCGCCAAGATGTCTCTTATACGAAAAACATCCTCTTCTGTATACAAACGATGATCGCTTTGGAAGGACCCCACCTCGAATCCGAGGATAGAGGATGCTGATATGAGCCTTTCCAGTTCATTCATTTCAAGATTCGTAAGGGCTCCGATCTGGAAGTCGTCCGTGTGGCCTACGGAGACAAGCAGGATCGTTTCGGCGAGACAGCTAAATATTTCCCTCTTCCCCTTTAGCCCAAGCGGGAAATGAGTATCGATTTGGGGGGCGCTTACGACCCCCCCCTCAAGCGCAAACACATCATCCCGATCTCGGAACACCTCCTCGTCTATGTCTGAGGGCTGTGCATCATCGACAATGATCGCCCCCTCTTTCAAATGGTCACTTTTGATCAAGGCTTCTGGATGACTTGTCGCCGCAATGATGACATCGCAGGTTTTCAATTGATTAAGGTCGGCGGAAACCACTGCCTTTATATGATGCTCGGGGTCAATATCATCTACCATCTCTTCGACTTTTTTGATCTTGGAGGAGATGTCAATAAGCTTGAATGATCTTATCCCATGATGAGCCATTAGTCGAAAGCAACCGGTCCCAATTGACCCAGCTGCTCCAACTACGCCGATTACCACTGAATCCTTATTGATACCCATGACGTCCATCGCCTTGTACGCTGTACGAACCACCACATAGGAAGTATATAAGCGTCCGGTGTTGATACTGATGTCAACTTTTTCACGAATATCCAACCCGCCACGGGAGTAGGATGCTGTCATCGCCCCAAGGCCCATAATGCGTGCCCCTTTTCTTTTCGCGAGTTTTGCCGCACGAACGATCATCTTTTTCGCAAGCGTCCTGTTCTTCGTCATTAGATCTGCTGTAAGCGGAATTGAGATGATCCATCCGGTAAGCTCTTGACCGGTATCAAGGCGCTTTGCCCCACTGATACGCGACACAGTGATCGGCCAAAAGTGTCTTAGTAGCCATGCCAAAACAGAGTCTGGAAATATTCTAAAGAACGGATACTTTGTATAGACATCACAATTATCTCTTGGGTGAATGAGAAAGGCATATCCGTTGCGCTCCTTGATCTGGGGAAAAAGTGGCGCAAGACCATCATAGAGTGTGTGAAGAATGAGCCGCAGCATGCCTCATCGAGGGTCTCTGTTCGGAGCAGAATAGATGACCTTCAAGATCTTTCTGGAAATATTTTTATACGTATCAACAGAACCGAGGTTCTCACCCCTGATCAACGCATCGTGATCAAGGGGGGGAAGCACCTCGATCGACAAATTCAATTTCCCACCAAAGAAGGTTTTCCAATTCAGGTCATATCCGCCACAAACTCTAAATGGAACGACCTTAGCTTTGGCGGAACATACAAGATACCCTATACCGCCCTTGATGGGTCTTTCCTCATTCGGGTTCGGTATTTTCCCTTCGGGGAAAATACAGACTCTATTTCCCTGTTTTAGGATATCTTCATGCATGGCGAGTGACTTTGAGTAATCCTTTAAGCCTACGATCGCGGGATATCCCCCCAAAGCTCTGAAAACTGCCCCTCCGCCAAGGAATAGAAATTTCTTGAAAAGAGTCTGCCTGTAGAACGATTTTTCCCGCGAAACATAGATAAGTGGGGTTAGTGGGGAAAAGACTCCGAAAGCGGCAAGTATCAAAATTCCATCCAACTCACTCATGTGATTGCTGGCAAAGATTAACGGCCCCTCGCTCATTGGCAAGTTCTCTTTTCCATAGACCCTCAGGTGACCGAAAATGTGGAGAAGTAACCTGCCAGGTATCCAGCAAAGATGTTGGGTTATGAAAGGAAGTAGAATTCTCTTATCCATGCAGTTGTATCATATGCCGCTTCTCCGCAACTCCTCTGCGGCGCGCTTCGCATCTCCTTTCAAATTTTTGGGCATGATGATGGAAATATGGACCAGCATATCACCCCTTCGCCCTCTTTGCGATTGGATACCGTGCTCCTTGAGACGAAGGATGTCGCCATGGCGGATACCCTCTGGTATCTTGACGTCGATATTCTTCCCGCGGAGATCTTTGAGCTGATGAGTGGCGCCAAGTAATGCGTCGCTCAATTTGATGTTGAGCGTGGCGACGAGATCGTTCCCTTCTCTGTGGTACATCGAATGAGGACGGACGGACACGCGGATGTAAAGATCGCCAGAAACGCCGCTTTGGACGGCTTCTCCTCGTCCGCTCATCCGAAGCATCTCCCCGTCCTGAATCCCCGCTGGGACTTTCACTTTGATGGTCTCTTTCTTCTTCTCGACACCCTTTCCGGAACAGTTCTTGCATTTCTCCTTCGGGGTCTTTCCGTCGCCGTTACAGGCCGGGCAGACCGTTGCGGTCGCGAACGTTCCGAAGATGGTGCGTCTGGTCTCTGAGATCTTTCCGCTTCCAGAGCATGTCGCGCAGGTCTCGATAGCGGAGCCTGGCTCACCTCCCGAGCCACGGCAGCGTTCGCAGGCAATAGTGTGAGAAATTGAGATATCCTTTTCGACCCCGAACGCACTCTCTTCGAAAGAGAGGGTGATCGCTACCTCGATATCGTTCCCGCGTCGAGTGCGTGACCTGCTACCCCCGAACCCGCCGCCGAACATATCCCCGAAGATATCTCCAAGATCGACACCTTCGAAACCACCGAATCCCTGAAATCCGCTCGCATCAAAACCTCCGAATCCTCCGTATCCCGGGCCTCCCGCTCCGGCGTGTCCGAATTGGTCGTATTGGGCTCGTTTTTTTTCGTCGGAAAGTACCTGGTACGCTTCGTTGACCTCTTTGAATCGTTTTTCGTCGCCGCCCTTCTTGTCAGGATGGTATTGGTGCGCGAGCTTATGGAATGCCTTCTTGATCTCCTCCTTGTTTGCCGTTTTCGACACCCCGAGTACTTCGTAATAGTCCTTTGCCATAAGGATATTTTAACAAATCTCAATTCTATTGACAATAGCAAATTAGACTGTTGTTTTAGCAAAGAACCCCTTTTGGGGCTCTTTGCTATACATCATGAACTTTCGGGCCTTCGGGTTCTGGGGCGGAACATGGTATCAGGGACCTTCTCTCTTTTGCTCCATTACTCTACTTCTTTCACCGACACATGACTTACCAAAGAAATATCCTTTTTCTTGATATGGGTAAGATCGACAACCTCACTTCCGATGAAGTTATGACCTAAAACCAATTCATCGTGGGTTTCTGCGATAAGGATCCCGGTGGACACGATAGTATTTCGCCTCCTATCTCGAAGAACGATCATCAATATCGGCAACGTATGTTTATCCTTTTTCATAAATGGTGATCTCGCGGGTCAGCCCCAAGGGGATGATATATATTTTAGGTTTTATCTTCGGATGATTTGATATCCTTTTCCCATTCTGTAGTTTGATGGTCTCTGGGTCGGCGATAATGAGATGGGATCTGTTGAAAGAACTTATTCTTCCTTCCGTATACATCACGGGGCAACTTGAGGGCACGGAACCATTATCAAAATGGACGACGTCCTCCCATTTCACTCCGACCAGATTGTTCCGGGCAATATTTCTTTTTGGGCGGCTTGTCGCCGTTTTCCTTACCATTGAACCTCTTGGAAGGAGCAAGCCACGATGGGGTTTGTTGTTCTTTTTCGTGAAGCACATAAGATGATCTTTCCCCTTTCGGGAAAGTACACCCAGGGCAACATAAATATCAGCCGCATGCCCATTTGCTGTGGTATCGAAATCGCCGTATGAGGCATCTCTATATCGGATAGCTGAGATCGTTTTCATGTCACAATTTAAAAAGGGTGTGATAACGGGGAGGCTGGTGCCTCCCCGCGTGACGTGTACTCACCTCTTGCCCTTTGGAAAGAGTTCCGATCCACCCGGGGTCTTGCGATCAGCCCAGTCGGGCGGCGACTTGAAATGCTCTTTGTCTTTTCCTTCTCGTGCCCCGGAATCATCACGAGCTTGATGGTGTGCACGTGAAGTTTCCTTCGAACTCGATTCCGTGAGACTAGAGACAAGATTCGTGAACCATCCGATGGTCCACCTCCCTCTATAAGCAGGGCAATATTACCCCTATTCACGATACATCTCCAAAGACACGCGTCAAGAATGAAAAAAGGGAGCGCATTTTCGCGCTCCGACTGCTTATACATCATGAACTTTCGGGCCATCTTCCGTGGGCGTTGCGCCAGCCCCTGCTTCGGGCGGCGGGGGTGTTCCAGCGCCCGAAGCCTTTGCCATTGCCTCGCCGATCTTTTGCGTCGCCAAAGAAAGCGCTTCAGTCACTGACTTGATCGCGGAGACATCCGTGCCATCCTTCACCTTCTTCAGGTCGGCGACCTTGGACTCGATATCACTTTTCACATCTGCGGGTATCTTCTCCGCGTGCTCGCGGAGCGCCTTCTCCGTTGTGTAGATCAGACTATCCGCTAGATTTCGCGCCTCGACCGCCTCCTGCTTTTTCTTGTCGTCCTCAGCGTGCGATTCTGCCTCTTTCTTCATGCGCTCGATATCGTCTTTGGAGAGCGAAGAACTTGCTTCTATGCGGATAGATTGCAGTTTGCCGGAGGTCTTGTCCTTCGCGCTCACGTTCAAGATACCATTCGCATCGACGTCAAGAGTGACCTCGATCTGCGGCATCCCTCGTGGCGCCGGCGGAATACCTTCAAGATTGAACTGCCCGAGCGATTTGTTGTCTGCCGCCATCGGGCGCTCACCCTGGATGATGTGTACCGTGACCGCGGTCTGATTGTCCGCAGCTGTCGAGAACACCTGGGAGCGCGAGGTGGGGATGGTGGTATTCTTCTCGATCAATTTTGTTGCGACGCCGCCGAGGGTCTCGATCCCTATCGAAAGCGGGATGACATCGAGAAGAAGCACGTCGCGCACGTCGCCCTGGAGAATGCCTCCCTGGATCGCAGCGCCCACTGCGACGACCTCGTCTGGATTCACGCTCATGTTCGGCTTCTTGCCGAAAAAGCCTTCCACCGCCTTCTGGATGGCAGGCATGCGGGTCTGGCCTCCCACGAGGATGATCTCATTGAGGTCTGTGGTCTTGAAGGGCGAGGCGGCCATCGCGCGCTTAGTGATCTCCATTGCGCGGTCGATGAATTCCTGGGTCAGGGACTCGAGTTGGGCGCGTGTCATCTTGATCAAGAGGTGTCTCGGGCCAGACGAGTCGGAGGTAATGAAAGGCAAGTTGATCTCGGTCTCCATCGCCGTCGAAAGCTCTATCTTCGCCTTCTCCGCGGCCTCATCGAGGCGCTGGCGGGCCAAGGGGTCATTGCGGACATCGATCCCTGATTCTTTTTTGAACTCATCGGCGATCCAGTTGATGATCTTCTGGTCGATGTCCTTGCCGCCTAGGTGCGCGTCGCCGTCCGTTGATTTGACCTCGATGACATCAGCTCCCACTTCGAGGATAGAGATGTCGAACGTGCCGCCGCCGAAATCGAAGACCGCGATCTTCTCGTCCNNGGTTCGTTGATGATGCGCTTCACCTCGAGGCCGGCGATCTTGCCCGCGTCACGCGTTGCTTGCCGCTGGCTATCGTTGAAATAGGCCGGGACAGTAATGACCGCCTCAGTGATCCTCTCGCCTAAACGTGTTTCCGCGTCTGCCTTGAGCTTTCCAAGGATCATCGCGGAGATCTCCTCTGGACGGTGCCATTTTCCTCCCATCGAGACCTCTACGCCGCCGTTATCCGACTTTCGCACTTCGAACGGGAGCGCCGCCTTATCCTTCTGGACGGACGATTCGTCGAAAGCATGGCCGATAAAGCGTTTGATCTGATAGACGGTGTTCTTTGGGTTGGTCACTCCCTGGCGTTTTGCGGTCTGCCCTACGAGACGCTCTCCCGTCTTCGAAATGGCCACGATCGAAGGGGTCGTTCGCGTTCCCTCAGCATTCTCGATGATGTGGGGCTCGCCTCCTTCGACGATCGCCATCGCTGAATTCGTCGTTCCAAGATCGATGCCTAAGATCTTTGCCATATGCGTAAGTGATAACTATTGAATAAGATTACTCGATATGATAACTTGACAATACACGAAAATGTTACATTATTCAACCCCCGATCGGGCGTCGGTGGTTACTTCCGCGTACACCTTCACTCTCGGAGTCCGGATGACCTTGCTATTCAAGAGATAGCCGACCTGAACGACCTCTGCGATATGATGGAGCAAGCGCTGGTCTTTGGTCTCTACCGTGCCGACGGACGTATGCTTGTTGGGGTCAAATATATCTCCCCTTGGATCATCGACGGAGAGGCCATGCTCGGAGAGGGTTCCCATGAGCTGGTTGTGGATGTATTCCACTCCCGTCCGCCAATTCTTATCTACTTTTTCCCACGCTTCTTTATTTCGGAACGCAAGCTGAAAACTCTCGAGTACGGGAACCAGCTCTGCAACCAACTCCTCCTTCGCGAACTTCACGAAATCCCCCTTCGCCTCCTCCTCGCGCCGTTTATAGTTTGCAAAGTCCGCCTTTAACCGCTGCCATCCCTCGAGATATTCCTGCTTCTCCTTGGTGAGCATTTCGATCCTCTCGCGTAGTTTTTTGGCGACGTCTCGGGTTGAGGCAGGGTGTTCCCCAGACTCATCTAGTGCCTCAAGAACGACATCATCAGGCCCAGATCTTTCCGGAACGATGTTCACGCCGCTTCCGAGTGAGATCGCGTTGTTGTCGTCATTTTGCTGTTCATTGGCCATAGGCAAAACGGAGTATACAAGAATTGAACGTGCATTTCCAGGGAGCGCGTCTAGAAGCGAGGGAGGGATCAGCGCTTACTCCACTGCGAAGCCTTACGCGCCTTCTTGAGGCCGAAATGCTTGCGCTCCTTTTTGCGCGAGTCCCGCTTGAGATATCCGAGCTTCCTAAGAGAACCCTTCTCTTCCGCCGTATGCTTAACAACGGCACGAGAGAGTGCGTGGCGGATCGCTTCCGCCTGGGCGTGCACCCCCCCGCCCGAGACGTGCGCGGTCACCGCGAACGTTGTCGCATATCCTTCGCGCTGAAGCGGCGAGATCGCGACCTCCTGCAATTCCACGGGACCGAAATACTTCGCGACATCCTTCCCATTGATAGCAAGTGAGTTCTTGGGGGCCTGAGAGATGCGAACGCGCGCGATCGCGGTCTTCCTGCGCCCGACTGCTTCGAGATATCCGGT
Organism: Patescibacteria group bacterium UBA6899; assembly: GCA_002451235.1. GTDB lineage: Bacteria > Patescibacteriota > Minisyncoccia > Phycocordibacterales > UBA6899 > UBA6899. The sequence goes on along the minus strand of DKBN01000029.1, from coordinate 8,000 downwards.
CGTCTTTGCTGTTCGAGTAGTGCGTGTTGCTGTTGCCATATGATTATTCTTCGATCATGAGATTCATTAAGCGCTTTGTGCGCAGTGTGTTCTTTGGAAGCATCCCCGAGATCGCGATCCGGAGCGCTTCACGCCTCCCTTTCTTGTCGATTACCTGTCGCAAGGTCGGCTTCGTGTCTCCACCCGGGTAGCCGCTGTGACGGTGGTAGGTCTTCTGCCGCATCTTCTTCTCCTCCACCCGTAATTCCTTCGTATTGATGACCCGGACCTTCGCGCTTACGACGACGTTCCTCCTTACGTTCGGGGCGTTCTTCCCCATCAAAAGGACCGCCGCTTCTGTCGCGACTCTCCCGATCGATCTTCCCTTGGCATCAATGACGTGTTCCATATGATCTAAATGAATTCGATGACGGCCATCTTGCTGGCATCGCCACGGGCGCTGCGCGCTCCGAGCTTGAGAATACGTGTGTACCCACCTTTGCGCTCCTTATAACGCGGCGCGATCTCCTCGACGAGTTTTTTGGTTGCAGTTGGGGCATTGCCGAGACGAGACGAGATAAGGCGCCGGGTCGAAACGTCGTTTTTCAGGGCGCGAGTCACCAGTTTCTCGATGATGGGCCGCAATTCCTTCGCGCGCGCCTCGGTCGTCGTGATCCTGCCTTTGGAGATGAGGTTCTTCACCAGACTTCGGACAAGCGCCCGGCGCTGGTCAGTTTCCCTTCCGAATTTTCTGTTTGCGTTGTGATGTCTCATGTTCTTGGTGGCTGCAATCTAACAGATCACTGCTTCAAAGTCACGCCGAAGTTCGAGAGCGCGCGCTTTATCTCTTGCAACCCTTTTTCCCCGAGTCCATCGAGATTTAAGAGATCTTCCTCCGTCTTTCTGACGAGGCCTCCGACAGTGCGGATGTTCGCCGCAGCGAGCGCGTTCTGGGTGCGAGCGGAGAGGTTGAGGCTGTCGATACGGGTCTTTAAGAACTCCGTATCTACCTCGGATCTCTCTTCGGCCCCAAGCTCTTCCTCAATTTCTTCGGGGCTTACATATTCCTCGGTCGTGATCTCTTCCTCCTTGAACCCCACGATCGCCTTCAGCTGATGGATCATGATCTCGATGGAGCGCTCGAGCGCCTCGCGCGGAGTGAGCGTTCCGTCGGTCTCGATGGTAACCTTGAGGCGATTGAAATCCGTCCGGTCCCCGACGCGCATCGTTTCAACCTCGTAGTTAGCGCGGCGGATCGGCGTAAATGCAGCATCGAGAGCGATCGCCCCGATCTCGACCTTATCCTTCTGCAGCATTTCCTTCGGGAGATATCCGAGCCCGATCTCGACCCGCATCTCGACTGTAAGTTCGGACCTTCCAGTGAGCTCGCAGACGTATTGGTCCTTCGTCAGCACCTCTATCTGGCTGCCGACCTCGATGTCCTTCGCGGTGACGACTTTCGGTCCCTTCGCCCGCAATGTGACGGTCAACGGTTCATCGGCGGTCATCCTGAATCGGACCTTCTTCAAATTGAGGATCATCGTGACCACGTCCTCCTTGACGCCATCTATGGTGGAGAATTCATGGAGAACGCCGTCGATCTTAAGAGAAGTGATCGCGGCGCCGGGGATGGAGGAGAGGATGATGCGGCGAAGCGAATTGCCGAGCGTGTGCCCGTATCCCGGATACAGTCCTTCGATCTCGTAAACTCCCGTATTCCCCTCTTCGAGGACCGCGCGCGGTTTCGATGGCAATGCGACGTTGATATCAGGCATAGCGAATGATGTTACGAATAGATAAATATTCGAGTGACACTAATAATGTTTTATCGACTATAGAATTCGATGACCGACTGGAAATTGAACCCGGTCTCGCCCCTGTCATATTTCGGAACCCCCGTGACCGTTGCCGCGAGTTTTGCCTGGTCGAACGTCAGCCAGTTGGGGACGCTTTGTCCTTTCGGCTTCTCCCCGCTCTGTGTGAACAACGGGGATCCCTTGCTTCCTTCGCGCACCGATACAGCCTCATTCGTTCCGACCTCGTACGATGGGATGGTAAGTTTGCGCTTGCCGACCATGAAGTGCCCATGCGAGACCATTTGGCGCGCCTGGACGCGAGATTGGGCGAATCCAAGGCGGTAGACGACATTGTCGAGCCGGCGTTCGAGGCGAGCGTACAGGTGATCGACGGGATTGCCACCCTTAGCGTCCGTCGCTTCTTTCACATATCGATAGAACTGCTTCTCGGTGAGGCCATACACGTTGCGGATCTTCTGTTTTTCGCGCAACTGAATGCCATATTCCGTTAAGTTGGAACGATGCTTGCGCTCCGAAAGCGGCCTTCCCGGCGGAGTAGGGCGCCTCTCGAACGCGCACTTAGGAGTGAAACACTTCGCTCCCTTTAAAAAGAGCTTTTCTCCAGCGCGGCGGCAAATTTTACACTTTGGGTCAGACATAATTTATTGATGGGTCGTTCGTCGCTTGATTAAATCCTTCTCGGCTTTCTCGCCCGTGGACCGTTATGGGGGACAGGAGTCTTGTCTTTGATGGATGAGATCTCGATCCCTTTCGCGATAAAGGCGCGAATGGCCGACTCCCGGCCGCTTCCGACGCCGCGCACGACGACATCGACCGATTTCAATCCAATGAGCAGCGCTTTTTCCGCGAGAAGCTCGCCGACCTTCGCAGCGGCAAATGGGGTACCCTTCTTTGCGCCGGTAAACCCGAGAGAACCGGACGATGACCACATAAGGACCTTCCCCGACCCGTCGGTCAAAGAAACGATCGTATTGTTGTAGGTGGACTGTATAAAAAGCGTACCATGCATGATGCGCTTTTTCGGCACTTTTGCGAGCGACCGAGCCTTGAGGCCTTGGTCGACCGATGAACCTGCTTTCTTTACTATACGTTTCTTACCCATTGTGAGTCCTGAGATTGTTAATGATCTGGCAGGCTATTTCTTGTCTACTTTCCTGCGCCCGCTTCCCATGGTCTTTCTGACGTTGCCACGAACGGTGCGAGAATTCGTTTTCGTACGCTGACCTCTTGCCGGTAATCCTTTCGCGTGCCGAGCTCCTCGGTAGCTTTTGATATCCTTGAGCCGCTTGATGTTCGCCATTTTCTCGCGCTTGAGTTCACCCTCGATCTTCATCGATTCGATGATCTTGCGGATGCGGTTCTCCTCGTCGGAAGAGATGTCCTTCGGTTTCTTCATTGCCTCGACCTTCGCCTCGTGAAGGATACGTCGTGCGGTGGAATAGCCGACGCCGTAAAAGACCGTGAGCCCGACCCACAATTGCTTCTCCTCTGGAACAGTGATACCGACGATACGCATAGTTTATCCTTTAGTTTATCCTTGGCGCTGCTTATGGCGCGCGTTCGAGCAAATAACGTACAATTTCCCTCCTCTTCGGACGGATTTACACTTCGCACATATCTTCTTTACTGATGCTTTGACCCTCATGATTTTTTGGGAACGCCCTACCCCTCCCGGCAATTTTGCCATGGAAAAGGAATACAGCCAGGGATTATATACTACCTATAATCGTTTGACAATACGGAGCTTTCCCCCATACGGATTGTCCTCCAGCGAGACCTTGTCCCCCACCAGTACCTTGATGCGGTGCATCCGCATCTTCCCGGAGAGGTATGCGAGCACCCCTTCCTCCTTGCCTTCGACGGAAACCCGAAAAAGCGTGTTCGGAAGCGCTTCCGTGACGGTGCCGTTCAAGAGAACCTCGTTTTTTTCGCCTTCTGACATTCCCTAATGCGAGAATATTACNNGATGGAGCCTTAGTCAACTTTCGCAGGCGTATCGTCCGTCACGACGACCTTGATGCGCTTTGGATCGGTCGGAAAACTGGATCTCCAGAATGGGGAGATATCCGCTTTTGCGTACTCGACCGAATTTTCCTGCGCAAGGATGGAATTGAATGCCCGCTTCTGGGTGCCTGCGAGCGTTTTCACGATCTCATCTACCGGGATCCTCGAGACCAGGTCGGCCACGCCCGTAAGAGTGAAGCTCAGTGTTGATGATCGCATGAGATCGTCGAGTGTGATCTGGTCCATAGTAAGTTTGAGTGTGTCGCCAAGCTGGGGCGCGGAGAACCCCCCACCCTGATAGTTTGCTACCTGCTTCTTTGCGATCTCCTTCGCGAGCGCATCGCGGTTGAACACGATCGCGCTCAATATTCCCTTTTCAGCGATCGTGGCCGCGTTTGCATCTCCTCCGGCATCTTGGACTAGGGCTGGGTCATCGAACGAGATCAGATAGCTGTTCTCGAACGAGACCTGACTGTCGGTAAGATTGCCGCGCGCTTTTGAACGAAGCTTCGTCTCGAGAGTGATGCGGAGCTCGTCCTTCGCGCTCTTCATGTCCGCATCCGATACGCTTTTCACTACCCCTTCTTGTCCGCCTGAGATCGGGCCGTTGGAACGCGCATAGATATTCTTGTAACGCTCAGGGTCCGACTTCAAGCCCGGGATGGTGAAATCTACAGGGTCCGAATTATACGCTGGTCCAGGTTCGTCCGCATAGACTACAGCGGCGACGGAACCCGGGGTGGTCTTTCCTCCAGAGGTCTTCATCCCTGGGACGACGATCGATTCGTTGATGCGATAGATCTTCCCTGTAGGCACTTGGAAGCGCGTGTTCTTGATGAGCCGCTGTACCGAGGTCGAATACGCGTTATAGACGACGATCTTCCCGGATGCCTTCACCGTCACAGACCGCGTTCCCGTCGCAGGGACGACCTTCTGCTCTGTATCCTCGACCTGCATGACGCTGTACGAAAGCGAATCCGCGGTCGGGTCCTTCTGTGCCGCGAAGACTGCACGATCCAAGGTAAGTTTCGTATGCTTTGGTGTCAGTTCGATGGTCGCTCCACCGAAGTATTCCGCGACAGCGACATACGCACCTCCGAGCACTACTATGGTGACCAAGGACCTGATCACGATCGAGCGCATCTCTGGTTTCCTGAAGAACGCATAGAACATTCCCGAAAGACGCTTGCCAAACGAACTCGTTTGCTCTCTGTTTAGATCCTCGAAACTGCCTCCCTGATAGGTGCTCTCCTCATATCCATGTTCCGGTGTCGCATAGGACCGCTGAGCAGCTTCGTATCCTTCGGGGATCGGTTGATCGTAGCCGGCATCATAGTATTCGTCCGTGTGCGCGTGTTCCTGATGTTCTGGCACGAGCGGAGCCGGTTGATGCAATGGCTCCGTCGGTATGGCCGCGCGTTCCATTTCCTCTTGGGGGTGATGATGGATCGTGCGGGATGCCTTCGGTGGCGTGGCCTTTATGCCTTTGCGCTTCTCCGGGGGCATGATGTCTTGGATGAGGAATTTTGCCATAGAAGGTATTATGCTGCGATAAGGGACATAAGTTTCTTCGCGAAGATGGTTTCGATCTCGAGGAATGGGTCGCGATTTCCCTCATCACTTGATGCTACGTAATTTTTGAGAAGTTCGCTCCCGAGCTGCTTAAGCTCGAACGACCGCTCTTCGCCGAGGCTGTCCATTTTTTCCGTAATGGCCTGGCGATACCAGCGCGCGACCTCCTCATCCGCAGTATAGAATATTGTCTTTGGAAGGGGAAATTCTTGCCCCATCTGCACCATCGCATCGCGGAAGAATACGAGCCACTCGTTCGTCGCTTCGGTGAGGGCCACCTGGACCTTCTCCCCGTGATTCTTCGTTCCCTTCCCTTCGAGGTACAAGGACATCTCGGAGATAGCCACTGCCGGAGGAACATTCATCGCATTCATCAGGGCGCGCACAAGGACATGCTTCCCTGCCGGGAACGAGATGGATTCGAGGAGGACCCCCTGGCGCGACAGCGAGATATCAGTGACCTCGCCCGAGATGTCCATGAAAAGGAAATTATCCGTTCCCGCAAAGATGTCGCGCACGGTATCGAACGCGGTGAAGGAGAATGAGGAGAAATGCACACTGTTCGTCCGCCAGAACTTTGTGATGGATTCTTTGATCCCGTCATAGATGTTGGACGGAGTGACGGAGAGATAGAGCGCGATCTCGAGCATTCGGGCCTCCTTGTTGTACGGCAGGGTCACGGGATACCCATTCAGCTTGATCTGGATGTTCTTTGATTCGATGATCGTTGGCGTCGTGTTATCGATGCGGGAACGAGAGAAGAGTTTCGTCTGTTTGAAAAGTTCGATCTCCTTTTCGAGCAAACGTTGGATGCCTTTCCTGGTCACCAGGAAAGGTTCCGGTCTGCGATATTGGATGAGCCTGGTCTGTGACGCATACCAAGGTGAGGAAAGGATGCAAAAGGCCTCTTCGATGGCCACGCCGCCGCCCGCTTTTTGCATCTTTACAAAAACGCTTTCGAGTGTGCGGCGCATTGCGTCCAAGAACCGATTGAATTGCACCTTCTCTTGGAACGGAATGTCCTCCCGGATGGAGAAGATGATCTCTGGAAGCTCCCCAGGATCGAGTCGCACGAAAGAACCACCGATCGACGCGCTTGCGATGTCAAATACAGCGATGAAACGCTGCCCAAGAGGCCTTTTCTTCTTGAAAAGACTCATGAGAACAGTATACCACCGCAGAAAAGATGAAACCTCCCGAATAATGGGGATATAGTGAGAGTGCAATGGTTACCTCTCGACGGTGACGTTACTTTAGCACTGCCTTGATGCGCCTGATACCCTGTGCGACCGCTTCCTCCTTCAGGATGGCGAAATTTCCTAGTTCGGAGGTGTTCTTCACATGCGGGCCGCCGCAAAATTCGATCGAGAAGCGCTCCTCGAATTTTGGGTCGGCTTCTGTCGCGTCCTTCGGGCCGATGGAAAAGACAGACACCATCTCCGGATATTTCTGTCCGAACTCATGCTCCGCCCCGAGCGCTTCCGCTTTCTCGCGCGAAAGCTCGCTTCGTACCACAGGCAGCGCCTCCTTGATCCTCTCGTTCACGACGCGCTCGACCTCCTTTTTCTGTTCGTCCGTCATCTTCTGCCCAAAGGAGAAATCGATGCGCAGGCGCTCTTGCGTGATGTTCGAGCCGCGCTGGTGCACCTCGGGGCCAAGAACGATCTGAAGCGCCCGCAGAAGCAAGTGGTGCGCAGTGTGGAGGCGCACGGTCCTCTCCTTGGTGTCTGCAAGGCCACCCTTGAATTTCTGCTCGCTACCGGCACGCGAAAGTTCCTGGTGCCGTTTCATTAATTCTTTTGCACCACTTTCATCGACTGCAACCCCATGTTCTTTTGCGATTTCTGCGGTAAGTTCTATTGGAAGGCCGTGGGTTTGGTACAGGTCAAATGCTTTTTGTGCAGAAATACGATCTCGTTTGATTGATTCACTAGTATCGAAGTTATGTGCCATTTCCCTCCCAAGTAGCGTTTTTTCAAGGATAGTGAAACCTACTTTAAGTGTCTTTCTGAAGCGCTCTTCCTCCTCTTTTATGATGTGTCCGAGTTCCTGCGCAAGTTCCGGATAATGTTCGCGATATTCTTTCGCGACGATATCGTATGTGTCCGAAAGTGACCCCGCAGGAATGCCGATCTTGTCTGCGTACCGAACGCCTCGACGGATCAATCGGCGCAGGAAATATCCGCGCTCCGTGTTCGACGGGAGAACACCGTCAGCGATAAGGAACGCGGCGGCGCGCATATGGTCAGCAATGATGCGGAACGCACGCGTCACTTCAGCGCTCTCGCCATAACGTGCGTGAGAGGCCGCTTCCAGTTGAACAATGATCCCCTTAAGCGCTCCGGAGCGGAATATGTCGGACTCGTCGTCCGCTGCCGCTGTGATGCGCTCCAATCCTCCCCCGAAGTCGACGTTCCGTTTCGGGAGCTCACCGAACGATCCATCCCCTTTTTTGATATACTGCATGAACACGGAGTTCCCGATCTCAAGGAAGCGACCGCAGTCGCAGTTCGGGTGGCAGTGTTCGCCGTATTTCGTGTCATGCTTCACGCTCTCGAAGCAGTAAAAGACCTCAGAGTCCGGACCACCAGGCTCCCCAGCAGGCATCTTCTCCGGCGTTCCCGCCCG
>DKBN01000049.1 GCA_002451235.1 Patescibacteria group bacterium UBA6899 | reverse complement strand
CGTGCCGATAGTGTAATGGCACAAGCTGGCTTAACTGTTAGACGTACTTGTCGAGCAGATACGAAAGTAGAACATAGTGAACCGACATTTCGCATTAGATGCGGATGAAGATTAACGGATAAAAGCTACTCTAGGGATAACAGGCTAGTTCCGCCTAAGAGTTCATATCGACGGCGGAGTTCGGCACCTCGATGTCGGCTCACCTTAGCGCGGCGGTGGAGAAGCTGCCAAGCGTTTGGCTGTTCGCCAATTAAAAAGATACGCGAGCTGGGTTCAGACCGTTCAGTGGTTGAAGTGATTCGACGATTGAACCGTCTGAACCCGAGGAGTTCTTGTCGGAGACGAGAACGAAGAGACATCATTACGGCGGCACATGATAGCGATATCATGCGGCAAGTTAACTGATATCGGTGAAACCCCACTCGCGGAAGCGAAGGGTGATACCGAGGGAAGTTGAAGATTGTGAGTTTCAAAGAGGGACGTCCTCTGCTTGGGAGAAGATTGTGGGACCAGGTGGTGACCCGGCAATTCTCATGGAAGTGTGGAAGCAATCGTTTCCTGCTTCAGAAGGTGGTGATCCGTTTAGGGCCATGCTCTGCATGGTTGCCATCGGTGTCACTGTTCTTTGCGCAAGAGCCTTGCTGCTTCGCAAGAAGTCATAATGGCTCGGGCTGATTCGATCGGCCCCTCTCTGAAACTCATAATCAGATACACCCGTAGAGACTACACGTTAACGAACTAGTTCTAGGTGCTTGTATTTAGCATTGGTATTGTACTAATAACTAATTACTTGTAACTTGTGGCTAGTTCAAGATATAGTCCGACACCTTTCGGAAGAGAGGTTTGCGCTTGACCGGTGCAATGTAAAACAATTGTGCGTAAGACAGGTCGGTCTCCTATCTGCTGCAGGCGCGGATTCTTGAAGGGATTTGTCTCTAGTACGAGAGGACCGAGATGAACCGACCTCTGGTCTGCCTGCTGTCACGCCCGTGGCACCGCAGGGTAGCTATGTCGGGAAGGGATAAGAGCTGAAAGCATCTAAGCTCGAAGCCCACCCTAAGATGAGGAATCGTTGAGACCCGTGGGAGATGACCACGTGATAGGCTTTAGGTGTACACGCTGTAAGGCGTTCAGCCAAGAAGTACTAATTTGTCGACCTATTGGGAACCTAGAAGACCATGTGTTTTCGCGCAGAGCTTTGTCGCACGCGTCGCAAATCACGTCGCAGTATTATCCATACAGCTCCGTGATATTGCTCCTTCGCTTCGCGCTCTGCATCGAAAACCCATTGGTCTTCTTGGAGGGAGCATTCGAACGAATGTTCGTGTTCCAAGAAGATCAGAATAGCAACACGAGAGTGTCGTTGCTCGATGATCACACCTTTTGCACCGGCCGAACATGCGTCGCATGTTTTAGGCCAGATTGTTTACGGACTCTGTTGAGTGGTACAAAGAAATCCATAGGCAGGGGCTAGCCTTATGCACACAAGAGAATCAAGTGTTCCTTGCAGCTGGACGCGCGCGGATGGCCACCGATGCCGGCTGTTTTCAGAGAGCTCTTGTTGAATGGCAAGTCATGACTGGGGTTGCCCCTCCCTATGGGTTTTGCCGAATATTCTTCGGCACTCTACAGAGTCCGGAAACGTGATCCAAGATTTCGATCTGGTGACTCGTCCTCGGGGTCACACCCGATCCCATTCCGAACTCGGAAGTTAAGCCCGAGAGAGGCGATGATACTCTATAAAGTAGGGGAAAGTAGCTCGTCGCCAGATCGAAGCATTGGATCGCTTCATGTAGTACCCAAGAGGGAGTAGGCTCAGGATGCCTGCATGCCCCCATGCATGGACCCGTGGCTGAGCGCTTTGGCAGCTGAACCCATGAGACCTCGTGTCTCGCATGCGATGCTTCCCAAGCCCGCTATGCCGTTCCATCAAAGAGGGAGCGGGTTCGAACCCCGCCTCCTTCTCCGTTGCTCTTTTCCGCATCGTGTTCCGGTCGGGGCGTGGCGCAGCCTGGTAGCGCACATGCTCACCTGCATGGGGTCGGTGGTTCGAATCCACTCGCCCCGACCATTTGTTCCGCTTTCCCAAGCGGAACTTATTGTTTTGAGGTGAGCGAGCCGACTGCTCGGCTCGCGTGGGGATTCGAAGGGCGCAGCCATGTCCTGAGTCTGTCGAAGGATAGGCGAGCCGGGGTAGCGAGCACTCAGGAGCGAAGCGACTTTCTCAAGCAGAACTATTTATACGTGGGCATCTCAAAGGTCTTGTCCTCATGAGCGGGAGTGGTACGATGATGCTTTGTTCTTTGGGAGTATCCTCATGCCATGGCTTGATTCGATGTCGAGGGAGGGCGCAAATGACCCGATGTGGTACCGAACGAATGGCACTCGGACATGCAGTAAATGCGGCAAACGATACGGCGAGCACCCGCTGGCAAGAGAGAAGAAGCATCTTGGATGGAACAATGAACCATTCCTGAATCGCCTCTGTAGCGGCGACCTCGTGAAACTTTGAGCGCGCCCTTTCGCAAGAACTGGGCGCTTTTGTTATGATGAAGGATCATGACCTGGGCAGGAAAGCGCCGCCTCATCATCATTTCCATCCTTGTGGCTTGTTTCTCCCTGTTCGTGGCTTTGCCTGTCGCAGTCATTAATTATCAGCCGCCGTCGTGCACAGATGGGAAGCAGAACCAGAACGAGCGCGGCGTCGATTGCGGCGGCCCTTGTGCGCTGCAATGCCGCAGCGACGTGTCGCCGATAAAGATCGATTGGGTGAAGCTCTTTGAAACGCGTCCAGGAACATATTACGCGATCGCGAGCGTCGAGAACCCTAATTTCAATACCGGGACGTCGAAGTTGCCGTATACCGTTCGAGTATACGACGCGAACGGCACGAAGATCCTCGAACGAAGCGGCCAGACGTTCGCGCTTCCGAACGAACGATTCTATGTGTTCGAGGGGAACCTCCAGACCGGTGATCAGGTTCCTGCCAAGGTGGAGATGACATTCTCAAAGGTGGTCGATTGGATCAAGACGGCTGCAGAGCTTCCAGCAATGAGCATCACGAATAGAACGCTGGAGAATTCTGATACCCGCCCGAAACTCGTTGCGACGCTTTCGAACGATAGCGGAGATACCATCCGCGATGTGAGCGTGACGACGATGATCTATGATGCGAAAGGGAACCAGATCGCGGGAAGCGCGACCCTGGTCGATAAGGTCCCCCCAGGCCAGACTGCTCCGATCACCTTCACATGGTCACAAGGGTTCGTGTATGGCGCGGAATATGAATCTTGTTCGCAACCGGTCGATGTCATGCTGGCGCTTGATCGCTCCGGTTCCATGGCTTCTGATAAAAAGTCTCCCCCGCAGCCACTGACGCAGGCGAAGGATGCCGCCGAAGAGTTCGTTTCGAAAATGACGGGATCCGACCAGGTCGGCTATGTATCGTTCGCGACCAAAGTAAGCCAGCCCATCGACCAAGAACTGACCAAGAACTTTTCTGCCGTCAGGAATTCCATCTCCGAAACTGAGATCGGGAAAGATGGTGTGCAGTATACAAATATCGGCGACGCGCTGCTCTCCGCCCGGAATGAGTTCTTGAGCCAGCGAAAGAACAAAGAGGCGCGGCAGGTCATCGTGCTCCTCACTGACGGTGCCCCAACTTACCCGAAAGATCCAGCGAACCCGAATTACCCTGAAGAATATACCCGGCAGGTCGCACAAGCATTGAAACAGGATGGTGTCGGCATTTACACGATCGGGCTCGGCGACGAAGTGAACGAAAAACTGTTAAAAGAGATCGCGTCGACCCCTGAACAATATTATGCGGCGGCGACCGGAGCGGAACTGTCCAAGGTCTACCAGGATGTCGCGACCGCCATCTGCAAGCGCGCTCCCTCTGTGATTGAGATCATCCCGCGAATCAACAATGTTCCTCAACCGATTTAGACATATCGACTGGCTGCTTCTCGCCGCAACTGCCCCGATCCTCGGGGCCGGCCTCGTGACCATGTATACGTTCATCGGTACGAATACGTATTTTTTACATCAACTCATGTGGGTCGGCGCATCGTTCATAGCATGTCTCGCTCTGAGCCAGGTGGATTTTCGTTTCCTTCGCAAAACGAACGTAATGGTCGCGATCTATCTGTTCGGTTGCGGGGCCCTGCTACTGCTGACGCTCATCGGAAGCGTCTTCAAGGGTGCGCAAAGTTGGTTCGATCTCGGATTCTTTGCTATCCAGCCATCGGACCCGATGAAACTTGTGGTCATCCTTGTACTCGCGAAATATTTTTCCCGACGCCATATCGAGATCGCGAACGTCAAACATATCATCATTTCGGGGATCTATGCGGCCATTCCGTTCTTTCTGGTCCTTGCTCAGCCCGACTTCGGCTCGGCGATCATCCTCGGCGCCATATGGTTCGGGATGGTGATGGTCTCGGGGATCTCGAAGAAGCATCTGTTCATGGTCATCGGTTTCGCTGCGGTATCGTTCTTTGTCCTATGGAATTTCGCGCTGCATCCATATCAGAAGGCCCGCATCGCGACCTTCATCAACCCGCTTGCTGATGTCCGTGGGGCAGGATACAACGCGTACCAATCGACCATCGCGGTCGGGTCGGGGGAGATCCTCGGGAAAGGGATCGGCTACGGGACGCAATCACGACTAAGATTCCTTCCCGAATATCAGACCGATTTCATCTTCGCTGCGTTCGCAGAAGAATGGGGGTTCATAGGTGTCATGTTGCTTCTGATATGTTTCGGAATCATCATCTGGAGGATACTCCTGCTGGCAACGAGAGGAGCGTCGAACTTTGAGACGCTCTTCGCTGCGGGCGTTGCGATATTCTTCATGACGCAATTTTCCGTTCATATCGGGATGAACATGGGGCTCCTGCCCGTCACAGGCCAGACCTTGCCGTTTATGAGCTATGGCGGGTCGCACCTTATGACCGAATTCATCGGTATCGGGATCCTTATGGGGATGAGAACATATGCCCAAAGCACTCACAGGGAAGGGATGAAGAAGGAATTCCTCGGCATCTAGAGAGAATCGTATAGCGCATACGTCTCTTCGGCCATTTTTTCGATGGAGAATCGATCGGCGATACGCGTCTTGATCGCGCTCGCGAATTGTTCGCGCCGTTCGGGATTCTCGATGAGGAATCTCAACGCGCGCGCGATCTCGTTCGGGTTCCTGGAGTGGATGAGAATGCCGGACTCCATGTCATCGATCATCTCTGGGATCCCGCCAACCGCAGAAGCGACGATCGGGAGCCCCGCTCTGCCTGCCTCGAGGATCGCATACGGGAACGCTTCGGTGATGGACGAGAGAGTGAAGATATCGAAGGCAGCGAGCAGCTCCTTCGCGTTCTCTCTTTTTCCAGCGATGAGAACACGTTCCTGAAGTCCGAGCGCCGATATCTGCACCTCGAGTTTTTGCCGCTCATCCCCCTCTTCGCCGATGATGATGAAGCGAACGTGCTCACGGATCTCTTGAGGAAGTCGAGCGATCCCATCGATCGCATAATTGAGGCCTTTATTTTTGTGAAGCTCAGAGATAGTCCCTATCACGATATCGCTAGTGAGATCCCTTCCTTCCCACGAGGTCCCAGAAAGGATCGACGCGCGTGCGTCGGCCCGTGAGCGGAGCGGGAATTCATCGATGCCATTATTGACAACGACGACCTTTTTGGGCGATATGCGGAGCGTCAGCATCTGTTGGGAGGTCTTCTTTGAGACTGCAATGGTCTTATGCGCCAGCTGTATCGTGAGCCAATGGAAGAATCCGATCAACGTCCGTTCGAAGTCGTTCCTATTCTCATTGAACGCCCAGCCATGGCCTGTGAAAATGATGCGAGCCGGACGTGCCTCTTTCCGAATGACCGTACGAAGGTGCTCGATCCCGTTCGATATCCTGCCGAGCAGGGAACCGACCCCGCCCATCTTCGAACTGTTCACATGGATGATGTCCGGTCGGTTCCGGCGGATCAGTTTCCAAGTCGATAAAGCCGAACGCACATCTTCCCTGAAAGAGATGTCGCGGCCTAACCCCTCGATCGAGGTGACCGGGATATGCTCCTCTTCCAGCTTCTGCCTGAGAGGCCCGGCTCCCCCGAGCCCAACGGCGACCTCGTGGCCGTGTCCTTGTCCGTAGAGAGCGAGGTCATAGACATACCGCTGCGCGCCGCCGAAATTCGATTTTGTGATGAGATAGAGTATCTTCACGATGGCCATGATAACAAAATGAAGAATGATGGGGTTGTTGACAAAATACGACATTAATTTTAAAATGAAATTCGTTCAGTGCAAACGATTGGAGAATCGATGAAAATTATCTTCGGTGTTGTGTTGACGTTGCTTAGCGTTGTTGTCGCGGGCGGGACAAGGTCCCACGGCCCCACCTGGCTGTTTTGGTCAGGGTGGGGAGGTATCGCCCTGGGGCTCTTCCTAATATTTCAGAGCGTCAGGAAGATGGTGGTCATCGAAAAAGAGGCGACCAAGAAGGAAAAATCGGCGTCTCTGGAGGAGCGGTACGCTTGCCGGATACGGAGAGGCGGGACACCTCATCGCTGAATCGAAATCGCCGCGCGGCGCACCGCGCGGCTAACTTTTTACATGACAAACCGACGGGTTTTGGTATTGTGTGGCGTATGAGAAGGTCCCGCACTGCCGATACGTTCATGATCCTCATCGGAGATATTTCCATCTTCTACGGAGCTCTATGGATAGCGCTCTTTCTCCGTTCGTTCGAATTTCCAGACCTTCCGACATTTACAGACCACGCCGTCCCGTTCACGTATATCTTCACGGTCTGGGTCCTGGTGTTCTATATCGCGAACCTCTATGAGCCCCATACGGTCGTTTTTAAGTCGCGCATTCCAGCGGTACTTCTCAACGTCCAGACCATCAATAGCGTGATCGCGGTCGTGTTTTTTTACTTCGTTCCCGCGTTCGGGATCACGCCGAAAACGATCCTCTTTCTCGATCTCGTCATCTGCTTCGTTCTCGTATCCATCTGGAGAGTGTTTGGAGTGCAGCTTTTGGGCCTTCGCCGTAAAGAACGCTCGGTGCTTATCGGCTCCGGAGAAGATACTGCGCGCTTGTATCGCGTCGTCAATGAGAGCGCGATCTATCCGATGCGCTTCATCACATCGGTCGATCTTGCGAAGCTCGACGGCATCGATTTCGAGAACGAAGTGCTTTCGCGCATCTATAGTGAAGGGGTGTCCACGATCGTGATCGATCTCAAGAACGAGCAGGTGCAGCGCATTCTCCCGAAGCTTTATAATCTCATCTTCTCGCACGTGCGATTCGTCGATCAGTACCGTATCTATGAGGATATTTTTGACTCCATCCCGCTCTCTTTGATCGGTTATAATTGGTTCCTTGAGAATGTCTCGTCGCGCGCACACATCGGATACGACATCCTGAAGCGCACTACGGACATCGCTCTCTCGGTGATCCTGTTCATCCCATATCTTATCATTCTTCCATTCGTTGCTCTCGCGGTCATAGTCGCGGACGGTGGGCCGGTGTTCTTTTCTCAAGAGAGGATAGGGAGGGGAAATCTCCCAATCTCTCTGGTAAAATTCCGAACTATGACCATGGAACCGGACCCAAAGAATCGGAAGGTTACGCACCTTGGCCGGTTCCTCCGCACTACGCGCATCGACGAACTGCCACAACTATGGAACGTCCTTCTGGGGGACCTCTCTCTCATTGGTCCGCGTCCAGAGCTTCCCGAGCTCGTGCGGCATTATTCCGAGACGATCCCGTATTACAATATGCGGCATTTGATCACCCCCGGCCTTTCGGGATGGGCGCAGGTGCATCACGATACGCACCCGCATCATCAAGCCGACGTTCTCGAGACGAAGAACAAGCTCTCATATGACCTCTATTATCTCAAGAACCGCTCGTTCGCGCTCGACACCAAGATCGTCCTAAAGACGATCAAGACGCTGGTCTCCCGCAGCGGCGCGTGAGGTGATATGGTCGATCGTATGAATGACCGCGAAGTGGCACGACTCATCCGTCGGGAAACGAAGCGCCAACAGGAGACGATCAACTTGATCGCTTCGGAGAACATCATCTCCAATGACGTTGCGCAAGCACTCTCTTCCTCCTTCGGCAACAAATATGCGGAAGGGTATCCCGGAAAGCGCTATTACGGAGGGAACGCGATCATCGATGAACTCGAATCGCTCTGTCAGAAGCGCGCGCTCGAACTGTTCAAACTCTCTCCAAAGAAATGGGCAGTGAATGTCCAGCTATATTCCGGATCGCCCGCAAACCTCGCTGTCCTTTCTGCGCTCCTCCCGCTCGACGGGACTGGGAAGGTGATGGGGATGCGGCTCGATCACGGTGGGCACCTGACGCATGGGCATAGCGCATCTCTTTCGGGAAAACTTTGGCAGCAGGTCCCGTTCGGCGTCTCGAAGGAGCATGAACGCATTGACTTCGACGAGCTCGAATGGATCGCAGAGCAGGAGCGGCCCCATATCGTGATCGCGGGATTCACCGCATATCCGCGGATAGTCGATTGGAAACGATTCCGAAAGGTGGCGGACAAGGGAGGGGCGTACCTGATGGCGGACATCTCGCATATCGCGGGGCTCATCGCCGGCGGAGTGCATCCGGCTCCATTCCCATACGCCGATGTGGTGACAACGACAACTCACAAGACTCTGCGCGGCCCGCGCGGAGCGGTGATATTCACCCGCATCGACCATCGCGCTTTGAATGAGCGGATAGACAAGGCGGTCTTTCCAGGACTCCAGGGAGGGCCACACGAGAACTCCATCGCAGGGATCGCGATCGCGTTGCGAGAGGCACAGACGCAAAGGTTCCGGAAATATGCGGCTCAGATCGTGAAGAATTCGAAAACGCTCGCGAATGAGCTCGCGCGACTCGGCTGGCGTATCGTTTCCGGAGGAACGGACAATCATCTCTTCCTTGTGGACACCTTTGCCCGCGGTATCTCAGGGAAGGAGGCGAGCGTACGTCTCGAGAGGGCGGGGATCATCGTCAACATGAACGCCATACCATTCGATAAGCGAGGACCGATGGATCCTTCCGGAATACGTATCGGGGCCGCCTTCGAGACCACAAAAGGGAAGAAGGAGAAGGACATGCAAGAGATCGCGCGACGGATCGATCGCACCCTCGGCTATGATCGTTGACGGTCGCGCGATAGCCCAAGATCTCATTGCGAAGATCCGAACCGCTGTCGCACAACTTCCTCGCCCGCCCAAACTCGCGATCGTGATCTCGGGAGATGATCCTGCGTCGCGGCAATTCGTGCGTATCAAGGTGCGAAGGGCAGCGGAGGTAGGGATCGAGACGGTCGTGAGCGACCTTGCGGCTACGGCCGGCAAGCAAGCGATCATCGATGCCATCGAGGGATACGCGACAGACGAGGAGGTCGACGGCATTGTACTTCAGCTTCCGCTTCCATCCGGACTCACTCCCGAGGTTGTTGTTTCGCATATCCCAAAAGAAAAGGATATAGACTTTTTGCGGAGCGATGCGCTTGTGGGCGTGCGCACTGCCGAGGCCAAGATCCTTCCCCCGGTCGCTGGTGCGATCATGGAGATCCTTGAGCACACACATGTCGACGTCGCGGGGAAGGAGGTACTTGTCTTGGGACACGGAAGACTCGTAGGAGCACCGGCCGCTCTCCTCATGCGGCACAATCAGGCGCACGTGACCGTCATCGATCAGCCTGTCGCGGATCTCGCAGTTTGCTCAAGGGAGGCAGACGTGATCATCAGCGGCGCTGGGAAGACGGGGATCGTGAGACCGGAGATGCTCAAGGACGGGGTCGTTTTGATCGATGCCGGAACGAGTGAATCAGGGGGAAGCGTGAAGGGTGACATCGATCCACATTGTGCATCGAAAGCGAGCGTATACACTCCCGTTCCCGGTGGTGTGGGTCCGATCACGGTCGCCATACTCTTGAAGAATTGCTATCTTGTATCCAGGAAGCGTCAACGCTCCGCATGATCTCATGTTGTGGGATATCAATCAGTCGGTGTTCTTGTTCTTCTTTCGCCTCGCACACCAAAGCGCGACGGGAGATTGGATCATTATCTTCTTCGCTTCCATCCTTCCGTTCCTCTTAGGCGGCGGGCTATTGGCGCACATCGCACGTCTGAAAGATCATCACACGCGTATGCGCGAACTTGCGTTCGTGTTTGGCCCTGCTGTTGTTGCGTATCTTATAGCGGAGTCCATCAAGTGGTTCTATCCGTTCCCGCGGCCGTTCTCGTACGCCGCGTCGATCGCTCCCCTTATCCAAGAACCGGACGCGTTCGGATCGTTCCCGTCTTCGCATACGATCTTTTTTGCCGCTCTTGGATATGCGCTTTTTCTGCATGAACGCAAATGGGGAGAGTGGTATCTTGTGGGCGCGGTCCTGATCGGGATCGCGCGCATCGCTGCGGGGGTGCATTGGCCCCTCGACGTCTTCGTTGGGTTTGTCCTGGGACTTCTCATCGCGCAGATGTCTTTCGAGCTCGAACGGCGTATCAAAACGCTTTTGCCATCCAGTCGTCGGTAAAAATGGTTTACCCCGGGAGTTACTTCGGTCGGCTCCCCCAAAGGTTTACTAAACCCCAAATTCGTATATAATCCGCCGTATTATGTGGCAAAAGCGATTCATGGCGTTCCTTCTTCTCCTGGCGGGAGTCGGGGTCGGCTATTTTGTGTGGACAAGCCAGAAAGGGGAGGCATCGATGCTTGGGAATTTCCCCTTCAAATACGGGCTAGATATCGAAGGAGGGACGCACCTTGTCTATAAAGCAGATACTTCAAAGATCCTTCCCACCGAGCTATCACAGACAATGGAAGCACTGCGGGATGTGATCGAACGGCGCATCAACCTCTTTGGCGTTTCTGAGCCGGTCGTGCAAGTTGAACAGAGTTCAAATTTCGGGAAGGGGATCGAGGAGCGTCTTATTGTCGAACTTCCCGGGGTCACGGATATCCAGCAGGCGGTCGAGCTGATCGGTAAAACGCCACTTCTCGAATTCAAGACCGAGAGGCCGGATGGGCCTGAGAAGACCGCAATTCTCGATGCGTATGACAGAGCGCAGAAAGCGCTCGCGAACGCTTCGACTACCGGAATCACAAAAGAACAACTTATCGCCGCGAACCCGCTTCTCTCCGAGGACCCGAATTTTGTCCCCACAAAGCTCACCGGCGCGTATCTCGCGAAGGCGTCGTTACAATTTGATAATCGCACAACAGAACCGCGCGTCGTGCTCGAATTCACCGATGAAGGAAAGAAGCTTTTCACCGAGATCACCAAAGAGAATGTCGGGAAGAAGGTCGCCATCTACCTTGATGGCTCCCCGATCTCTGTACCGGTCGTGCGTGAGGAGATTCGCGACGGAAACGCCGAGATCACCGGATCTTTCAACGTTGCGGAGGCGAAAGAACTCGTCGGCCGCATGAATTCTGGAGCGCTCCCCGTCCCGATCACGCTCCTCTCTACCCAGACGATCGGCGCATCTCTGGGAGAGCGCGCGCTCACCTCGTCAACAAAGGCCGGCATCATGGGCGTGCTCGTGGTCGCGCTCTTTCTCATCCTTTGGTACCGATTCCCGGGAGTGGTTGCGGTCACGGCGCTCGGTGTCTATGTCGCTATCATGCTAGCGGTCTTCAAATTGATCCCGGTTACCCTGACCGCGGCAGGTATCGCGGGATTCATCCTCTCGATCGGCATGGCGGTGGATGCGAACATCCTCATTTTCGAGCGCATGAAGGAGGAGTTAAAGAAGGGGAAAGACCTCAATACCGCGATGCACGATGGTTTCGTCCGCGCCTGGCTTTCCATCCGCGACTCGAATATATCCTCGATCATCACCGCGGTCATCCTCTTCTGGTTCGGAACCTCTCTCGTGAAGGGATTCGCGCTCACCCTCGGCCTCGGTGTCCTCGTGTCGATGTTCTCAGCGATTACCGTCTCGCGCACCTTCCTCTATGCGTTCGGAAGCGAGAAGAATACGCGCGCGATCAGATTCTTATTCGGTAGCGGACTTACCTAGGCCTATGTTCATCGTCAATCACAAGAATCTATTCTTCGGGGTCGCCATTACCCTCGTACTGCTCTCGGTCGTGGCGATATTCGCATTCGGCCTTCGGTTCGGGATCGAATTCACCGGCGGGTCTATCCTCGAGATCACTTTCCCGGACGTGCGCCCCGCGGATGCGACCGTCAAGGACGAGCTGGCAAAGCTTGATTGGCCGGGAACGCTGGTGCAGGCGACTGGAGACACGGGGTATCTTATCCGCACGAAGAGCCTGACCGAGCCGGAACGCCAGCAATTGATTGTTGCGGTATCGCAGAACGGCAGCGTGAATATGAACATCGAACGGTTTGATTCCATTGGTCCGACGATCGGAGCGGAACTCAGGCAGAAAGCGTGGCTCGCCATCCTTCTCGTTATTACCGCGATCGTGCTCTACATCGCCTTCGCGTTCCGCCATGTCTCGCAGCCGGTCTCTTCCTGGGGATACGGATTCTCCACCATCGTCGCCTTGATTCACGACGTCATCATCCCGACCGGCGTCTATGTGACGATCGGCCATTTCTTCCTCGACGCCCAGATCGACATCCTCTTCGTGATCGCCATCCTCACCGTGCTGG
>DKBN01000038.1 GCA_002451235.1 Patescibacteria group bacterium UBA6899 | reverse complement strand
GGGTTTCTTGGGTCTGTAGTACAAGGTACTCCGTGACACACCGAGCTCCCGTGCGCGGAGTATCTTCACGGTACTGCTCGTTTGCATCACTTCTTTTTTTGGGACTCCGAGAGCTTGAGCGTGAGCTCTCCCACCAGCTGGAGGAGCTGGGCATTCTCCTTCTTGAGCCGGATGAGCTCTGAGAAGGAAGGCTGACCTTCCACCTTCTTGGCGATCCATCCGTAGATGGTTTGGTCAGATATGCCGTGGTCTTTTGCCGCCTGTGCGACCGAGACACCGTCATTCTTGATACGGTTAATGATCTGCTCCTTCACATCCGGAGCGATACGATGCTTTTTCATATGCAACTATTCTAACGAATAATTACAAGTTTTGTGTCTGAAATTCGGGGACCGGGCCATGTTTGAGGCGCAATATTCAAAATTTAGCAATGAACTCGATACTCTTGGTGCGAGGATAACGTCGGTTTCCAAGCAATACGAGACAGTCTCGGGCGTTAGAGAGCGAGAACTATTAAAGTCGATTGAAAACATAAAATCAGGAGAATCGATATTGGAAGCGGCAAGTTCGAAGACACTTAGTGTTGTGTCCTCACCGGATTCCACGTCGGATTTTTGAAATAGTGACACGCGATGATCCCGTTCTCGTGTCACTTTTGTCACCTTTTCAGGGTGCCCGAGACGCGTCGATGACATGTGCTAAAATTACTGCGAACGGTCAAGGTTGGCTTGGCACCTCACGGTTCCAGCCCGAGATGGCCAGCAAATTTGGAAATGCAAAATTTATAAACACTAACCATGAAAAGAATACCGGCAATATTTCTCCAGGCGGCAATCATACTCATTGGCATCGTTGCGCTTGCTCTCTTGCTTTGGGAACCCCATCTCGAGGGCAGGAACGCACACGCGACACTCTATGAGATTTATTTCAGGGATCCATTCCTTGTATATGTGTACATAGGGTCTGTCCCGTTCTTTGCCGCTCTTTACCAAGGATTCAAGGTGTTGGGGAATATGATACAAGATAAGATATTCTCACAATCGTCCCAGGAATCCCTGCGGAAGATAAGACATTGTGCAATGGTTGTGGTCGCTTTTATTTCGGGGGCAGAAGCCTATTTCTTCCTGTTCCGGCGCAGCGAGGACGACATCGCAGGGGGAGTCGCTATTGGCCTGTCCTTGATCTTTGGATCTCTTGTTATCGCAGCCACAGCGAATGTATGTGAGCAAATCATAGAAAAAGCTATGAGGGTTGTATCCGATACCGCCTAGTGAATGTTCCTATTCTCTCTTAAGTGGTCACAATTACGTTTCAATGGTCATCCTTTTGACGAGAACTCATGTCATCTTTTCATGATATAATGGTGCGTGAGATATTCTTATACACTATCTTCATATTATGTTCACCACAGTATTGATCGCTCTTGCAGGCGCTGTAATCGCAGCGGTCGTTGGCACATTCTGGTATTCGAACGCGACCCCCATGGGGAAGATCCACATGCGCTATCTTGGTATGGACTCGCTCACAGAAGAAGAACGAAAGAAGAAGATGGAAGAGGCGAAACCGATGATGCCGAAGATGTACGCGGGGCAACTGGCGCTTTCGTTCCTGACATCGTTCGCGGTGGTGTTCATTGTGACCACGAGCATGCGCAACAACACGCCGTTCGTGATGGCCGTCGGATTCATCGCGATGGGTTGGCTCTGCTATATGGTACCAATGATCGGCTCCGGTATTCTTTGGAGCAATTGCGACAGGAAGATAGCGTGGCAAAAGTTCTTTTCAGACATTTTCGAAAATCTCGTGACGGTGCTCCTGATCGCGTTTCTGGCAGGTTTTTTCGCATAGGATCTTGAGATAAGTCGCCTGAGTGCGTTGATCGTGCCCTCTATCCTGGAAAGGATTCGGTGCGCCCCGATCTTTCCCGGAAACTTTGGCCGACCGCCATCCCGATCACGATGCCGAAGATGGTTCCCGCGACCGCCTCGGAGAGCCAATGGATCGATACCGACACACTGAACGCCACATAGGCGGCATACGCGTACGCAAGCCATTTCGCGACACGCTCTTCGGGGAAGAGTGTCGCGAATGCGGCCGCCATTGCGAAGGCGACCGTGGTATGCGAAGACGGCCATCCCCAGAACACACCGCCTTCTAAAAGCCCGAATTGGAATCCATGGCTGATATCGACGCTCGTTACTGCGTTCGCCATACGCGGAGGGATACGACCGGTGAATGCCTTATAAAAAGACGAGATGATGAGGCCGAGAAGGGCTGATTGCGCGATACCCCACGCCGCGTTAGAGAAACGAGCTTTTTTAAGTATGGTTCCTGCCGCAAGGAAGGAGAGCGGAATGATGAAGGGAAGGAACATCCCGAGCAAGATCGCGGGAAAGATAAATCCTCGAATGCTATCACCATGGAACACGACGAAATATTTCCAATCGAGCCCGGTCATCACGATGGCGATCGTGAATACCACCGCGAGAACCTGACAAAGAAGATTCCATTTGCGGTAGCATGTGAGGGTGGTGGGAACAACACGATAGAAAAGAGGGACGCCCCAGGTATGTGTGTTCGATTCGGACATGAAGCAAGTATACGTGTTCCGTCTTATGAGCTCCAGCGCATTCGCACCCTCCCTGTGGTATACTGCTAACATGAAGAACTCCTGTGAAAGCTGTCTCATGCCGTTCGACAAGGACACAGGAGCACGTGAGTCCGATAAATATTGTAGCCTCTGCTACACAGGCGGGAAATTTACCTATGAGGGAGACATCAAGGGGTTCCAAGAAGTCTGTTATAAAGGAATGGTGGATCGCGGGATAAATCCTATTCAGGCGAAATTATTCACCTTCATGGTCCGATTCGCTCCGAGGTGGAGGGCATGAGCGGAGCATTCGTCATCCGCTCTCGCGCGATCATCTTTCATGAGGGAAGATTATTACTTGTTCGCCACCCGCACGATACAAGTTTCGCAGCGCTTCCGGGTGGTCACCTTGATCTTGGCGAGGGGCTCCAGGAATGTCTCAGGAGGGAGATCGTCGAGGAGTTAGGGGTCGAGCCAAAGATCGGAAGACTCCTTTATGTGAACACCTTCATGGATGGAGACAGGGGTCAGCCGGTCGAGTTCTTCTTCGAGGTATCGAATGGAGCAGACTATAAAGACCTTGAAAAGTTATCGGGAACGCATGATCACGAGATCGCCGAGATCTTTTGGGCTTCGCCAACGGACGACGTTCGTATATTGCCACAAGAGCTCGCGGAGGATTTCCGCGTTGGAAGAGTGCTTTCTGATACGCCGAGATTCATTATGGGATCGCGTTGAATTCGCTGCCTTCCGCGTGTATCATAGGAATGTTATGCACTACGGCATCAGTAAGTCCACAGAATATCCGTTCGAGGAAGCACTTCGGCGGACAAAAGAAGCGCTCGCGAAAGAGGGGTTCGGCGCACTCACCGAGATCGATGTTCGATCGACCATGAAGAAGAAACTTGATGTCGAGTTCGATAACTACGTGATCCTCGGCGCATGCAATCCTCCGCTCGCGCACCAGGCGCTTCTTTCGGAACGAGAGATCGGTCTCCTGCTCCCATGCAACGTCATCGTGTATGAGGACGAAGGGAAGACGCATGTATCCGCGATCAGACCCTCGGTCGCAATGAGTATGGTCGAGAATCCGAAACTTGCCGAAATAGCGAAGACGGTTGAACAAAAACTCGAGACAGTGATCGGATCGATCTAGGACCGTTTTTCGCCCAGATCGCACTGAATCTTGAATAAGATCAGAAGTGGGACAATCGAAAGCCCGACAGTGTTTCCTCTCGCACCGGCATGTATACTTCCGATATGAAGAGCCGGAATGGCGAGGAGCTGGAATATCCCTGGGCGATCGTCCACGTCGACGGCGACGGATTCTTTGCTTCCTGCGAGGTAGCGCGAGATCCAAGCCTGCGCGGGAAGCCCGTGGTCGTCGGCGCCGAACGCGGCATTGCGACGGCAATGACATACGAAGCGAAGGCGCTCGGGATCACGCGCGGCATGCCGATCGCGAAGGTGCGACGGCTATTCCCTGAAGTGATCATCTTCGCGGGGGACTATGCGTGGTACACAGAGGTGTCGCGCGCGATGAACCGGATCATCTTCCGCTATACTCCGGAGGTCGAGCCATATTCTATCGACGAGTCGTTCGCGGACATCACCGGCTTTCAGATACCAAAAAAAACGACCTACGAAGCCATGGCGCGAGCGATGAAACGCGATCTGCAGAAAGAACTCGGCATGACGTTTTCCGTCGGACTCGCACCGACAAAGACCCTTGCTAAGGTGGCGTCGAAGCACGATAAGCCGGACGGATGCGTGTTCATACCGCTCCCTCGCGCCAAAGAATTCCTTGCGGTGACACCGATAGAAAAAGTGTGGGGGATAGGCAGACGAACGAGTGTGAAACTCAAGGAAGAAGGAGTGTCAACAGCATTGCGCTTCATCGATCGCCCCGAGAAATGGGTCGCGAGTCGATTATCGAAGCCGTATGTCGAGCTTTGGAAGGAGCTGCGCGGGGAAATGGTCCATCCCGCGCACGCCGGCGTGCGCGGCAAGCAACAGTCGTTCATGCATACTCGGACGTTCACTCCGCCGACATCGGATCGGAAGGTCCTCTCTCGCGAATTGACGAGGCACCTGGAATCGGTGCTCAAGAGCGCACGTGAGGATGGCGTCGCACCTCGCTTGCTCTCTTTCTTCGTGAAGACGCAGACGTTCAAATATCGAAGTACGACCATAAAGCCCCTTCATCCAACGAATCTTCCTTCCGAGCTCCTGCCCTTCATCGAGACCCAGCTTGACCCTCTTCTCGACAGCGGGGGGCCATACCGTGCCACCGGTGTCATTATCCACGATCTCATCCCCGAGTCATCGGTCGCCTCCGATCTATTCGCCCCGACCGCTCACGAGAGGCTCGCGAAGGTCTACGAGAGGGTTGATGCCCTTAACGAGCGATACGGGGCATCGGTCGTCCATCTCGCTGCTTCGCGGCCTGGGCAAAGGAAGCGAGGGGCTGCACCAGGGCCAATGAGGAACGGAAAAAAGAAGCCGAAGAACCACACGCGCGGTATGCCATTCTTCCAAGCAGAGAGGTAGGCCGAAAAGGATAATTTCAATGATAGAATTCCCGACATGAGAAAGATCCGTGTGAATGACCAAATGCAAAAAGGATATCGATATGCGCTCGTTGAGCCGATGGGAAAGCATTTCGATGCGCGCTTCAAGCCAGACCTCACTCCGAAGCAGATGCTTGCACTCGGCGTATTCGGGGGAGTGTATTTGCGCGACTGCAAGAAGGAGTTCCCCAAGGATTGGTTTGTAAAGGCGAGATCTCAAACGAAAGGAAAAAGTGAACGTGACCCGAAACTCAATTATTTCGGCGTCAACGCAAGTCAGTCATTATCAGTGTGGCGCGCAAAAGGATGGATATACAAAGACGATCCGCGCGGATGGTTCCAATGGTATTGTCGCTATTTCATGGGTCGGAGGATCCCAGCCGAGGACGAGCGCCAGATCAAACGCTGGCTCGCGATGCACCGACATATCGCGCAGATCAAGAAGAATTGCCGCCCGGGCGATATCTCCTGCCACCGCAAACAGCGACAAGCGCTCCTGCATTGGGCGTACGACAGCAGAAACTTGTGAATGGAAATTCTCTTGCGCTTACATAGAGACATCTTTGATCCAAGGATCCAGGCATGAAGCTGAAATGAACAGGCAGTTAGCGTCTGGGATCCAGTAAATATTCATATCCAACTCATAACTTTTGGTCGTTCTTGCCAAATATAAAGATGTTGCTAGGGTAAGGTCATCCACGCATATGACGCGCATCTGTCCGAGGGGAGACAGGCTCGGGGGCGTTCAAAAGGCCATATATTTGGCCCTATTCTCTTTCTTTTTCCTGGCAAACTCCGCAGCGGCCTCAACAACGGTCTCTGGGACGATCAGCGGCAATGTCATTTGGACGAAAGCGAATGGCCCCTATATCATAGCTAACGGGATCACAGTCCCTGCTGGGTCAACCCTTACCATCGAACCCGGTACTGTCGTGAAGATCCAGGGGTATTTTCTGAACTATATTTACGGCACGCTGACGGTTGGGGCCGCGGGAGGAGAGACCGTTGTCATCACATCTCTTCGCGACGACAGCGTCGGCGGCGACACGAATGGCGACGGGTCCGCGACGCAGCCGGCGGCGGGAGACTGGATGACCCTCTATTTTATCGGCGGCTCGAGCGGGACATTCAATAACGTCGATATACGATATGGCGGTTTGCCGAATGGGTCATCTATGCCGATCGGTGCGGTCTATAGCGATGGTGCGATCATCAGTATCACCCATTCTTCGATCTCTCACTTCGTTCAATACGGCATTATGCAATCATCAGGGACGACGACGGTCTCGGATACGAAGTTCTCCGACATGCAAGATGGAATGGTTTCCAACTATGGGTACACAGAAAGTACGAATAATTCTTTTTCCGAGATGTCTCGGGGCATTCTTGCCCATAAAGGGACCCTCAAGATCGGGAACAATGATTTCAACGGCGTTACCGATCGCGCAGCGGTGATCGATGGGACGGTGGCGTTCAACAATCAAGGAGGAAATATTGGCGGTCATGCGATCGAGATCTCTGGGACGATCGATACCCCGACCACCTGGCCAAAGGACGGAGTGCCATATGTGATACCATATTTTTTGACCATAACGAAGAAGGCCTCTTTGACCATCGCGCCCGGGGCGATCGTAAAATTGCTCGGAAATCATTTCATCTATATCTTCGGGAACCTCACGGTCGGGGAAAATGGAGGCGAGGGGACGGTGGTCACCTCTCTTCGCGACGACAGCGTCGGCGGCGACACGAATGGCGACGGGTCCGCGACGCAGCCGGCGGCGGGAGACTGGNNTCAGTCTACAACCAAGGCGGGACCATTGATATCAACCACTCTACGATTGATCATGGTGTCGACTATGGGATATTTCAGACCTATGGCACGACAACTGTATCGGATTCGCAGCTTAAGGATGCGCCGAGCGGCCTTGGGTCTCAGAATGGATATTTCCGAAGCGAGCACAACACCTTTTCCGGGTGCGTGACAGGTATATCGGCATCGAACGGAACGCTCGAGATCTCTGATAATGACATCACTGGGTGTAGCGGCGATCGCGCCGTCTCGCTCGATGCACGGACGACGTTCCTAGATCATGGTGGGAACAGGGGCAATGGAGGAATTGCTATTTTGGGAACGATGAGCAGCGATCAGAGATGGGTGAAGGACGATGTTCCATATCATATCGTGGGGGATCTTTCTATTCCTGCGGCGAACACGCTTTCCGTCGATCCTGGAGCAGTCATAAAGATAGGGAGCAATCGATTCTTGTATGTCTATGGCTCGCTCAATATCGGCTCATCAAGCTCGACCGACACGGTCTATGTTACTTCCATGAAGGATGATACGGTCGGGGGCGATTCGAACAGAGACGGAACGTCCACCTTGCCAGTGGCGGGGGATTGGCTGTCGATATATTTCATTGGTACGTCGAGGGGAACGATCCGGAACGCGGAATTCCGTTATGGCGGGAAATGGAACGGTCCGTGGGTACCGACAGGGGAGATCTTGAATCAGGGTGGAACGATCAATATCGCCGCGAGTAAATTCTTGGATCCCGAGAACGACGGGTTCCAGCAAACCGGAGGAACGACGACGATCGAAGATTCGGAATTCGCTCGTGCTGGAAGGGATGGCATCTTCGTCCAAACGGGGACACTCTCGATCAATGATTCGAGCATTCACAATAGCGCGCAATACGGCGTCTACAACGCTACGACGAATACCGTCGATGCGACATACAATTGGTGGGGAGCGCCAAATGGCCCGAAATTCCCGCCCGACCCATTCAATCCTGACCAAGGGAACGGGGACATGGTCTCAGCATACGTGAACTTTCGGCCGTATCTTGGTTTCGACCCTGTCGATATCTGTCATCTGAACTGCAACTCGAATGTTCTGTTCCTCCCAGGGATCGAATCTAGTCGTCTGTATAAGCCAGATTATAACGGGGGAACAGAAACTCTCTGGGAACCACACGGAGACGCCTCCGCGCTCCCGCTCGCGCATGATGCGAGCGGTGAAAGTGTGCGAAGCGATATCTATACGCGAGACATACTCGACAATGCATATTTTCCGTCAAAGGGAAACATTTATGAGTCATTCATATCCATGATGAATGGTCTTAAGGCCGCCGGAACGATCAATGATTGGGAGGCGGTACCATATGACTGGCGGCAATCGCTCGATGATATTCTGACGTATGGGAACGATATCAATGGCAGGATATATTATGCGGGAGATCTTCGAGCGACAACCTCTCCGTACATCATCCAGGAACTAAAGCGCCTAGCGAAGAGCTCAAGGACCGGGAAAGTCACCATCATTGCGCATTCGAATGGCGGGCTCGTCGCAAAGCGCTTAACACAGGTATTGGGTAATGATGCTCAACTATTGATCGACAAGATCATTTTCGTAGCTGTTCCGCAGGTCGGTACTCCTCAAGCGATCGCTGCACTTTTGCATGGAGACGATCAAGGCCTTCCGATCAATGCTTTCCCATATGAATTCTCACAAAAAGCGGCAAGGAGCCTTGCGATCAATTTGCCCATGACGTATAACCTACTGCCGTCTCAAAACTATTTCACCTATGTCGATGACCCAGTCATAACCTTTGATGGATCGTTGCCGGATTGGATAGGCGACTATGGATCCGAGATTCACTCGATCACGCGATTAAAAAACTTTATCACAGACACCACTCGTACAAGGCCTAGTTATGATGATCTTATCACCCCAGAGATAGGGAACGGGACACTTTTCGATCAAGGATCCAGTATCCACGAAGTATCTCTTGATAATTGGACGCCGCCTAACGGAGTCGATCTCATCCAGATCGCCGGGTGGGGTATGCCAACCACTCTCTCCGGGATCGACTATCAAAGGGTGCACAAGTGTATAAGCTATACTCTCATTACGCGCACATGCACAGGATATGAAGACGTTCTTCAGCCGGTACTTCGAAATACCGTTGACGGGGACGGTACCGTCGTAGTCCCGAGTGCGTTGTGGACAGGAACGGGAAGTGGAGTAAAAAATTACTGGTTTGACCTTAAGGAATATAACAAAAAACACCAAGTTTCAACTTTGGCCAATTTGGCGCCGTTTAAGCATGCCAACATTCTGGAAATAAACAACCTCCTAGATTTTCTTTCAGATATAATAACCAGTTCTTCCAAATCACTGCCGGCATATACATACATTTCGACTGCAAGCCCTACCTCTATCGAAACTCGACTCAGGTTTGTGCTTCATTCGCCCCTTTCTCTTGATCTGTATGACAGCATGGGAAGACATACTGGTGTATCAACAACGACCGGAGAGATAGAGGAAAATATCCCCGGAACCGCCTATGAAGAATTTGCTGAAGGAAAGTATCTTTTCAGCGATGCGACAGATACTCTACATATCGTGATGCGCGGCTATGCTACTGGTACCTTCGCCTTCGACATCAATGAATATCAAGGCGATATACCGATCGCAACAACATCGTGGAAAGATATGCCCGTGACACCCGACACCATCGTAACGATCGATCCCGGCTCGCGGATCGAATCCATCGGGGATCTAATAATCGACCTCAATGGAGATGGGCATGTCGATCTCGATCTTGCTCCGAAGATAGGCGGGATCGTCACATTACCGCAAGAAAAGATCCCATTGACCGCCATCGCCGATGACAAGACAGTGTTGCTTGGGGACGCGATCCCATCGCTGACTGCCACTATTACTGGTTTCGAAGCTGGGGACACCGCAACATCGAGTCTTTCTGGGAATATCGAATGCACTACGACCGCAATTTCCCAAAGTATGGTGGGGACATATCCGATCGCATGCNNATTTCTCCAACCGATAAACGACCCAATCCGGGATCCGTCTCAAACAGCAAGTGTTTTCAAGGCAGGAAGCACTGTACCGGTGAAATTCCAATTAGGGAAATATGATGGGACCTCAGTACAAGCGAATACGGCCCCGATCTGGCTCTCGCCGCAAAAAGGTTCCGCAATGTCCGCTACCGTGGACGAGATCACCTATTCCGATCCGGCAACAAGCGGTACCTCTTACCGCTTCGACCCGACCTCGCAGCAGTATATCTACAACTGGAGCACAAAAGGCCTAGCCCCGGGATATTGGTATCGTATTTATGCAAAATTGGATGATGGGACCGTGCGATCAGTTGTGGTGGGATTGAGGTAGAACTATAATTGCTTAGGAAAAAGAAAAAATAAGTATGAATAAAAATGCCATAAATCTTTCATCACTGTTATTTAGCATATTATTAATCGCCATTATTCTATTTGCTAATTCAGGATATTTCCATACGTGTTATCTATCCGTGTGGTGCCAGAGGTGGATAATCGATACCGCCTCAATATTGACCCCTTTTCTTCTGCCTTTCCTTCCACTTTTTCTGTTTTCGGTTATTACTTTCAGGGCGAGGGAGTCGATCTATCGTCCTTGGTACCGTCTCACAATTTGGTGGATCCCCATCTCATTGCTTCTTATCCTGATCACACCACCCGCGGAGGTCGGCGGAAGTTTTGGCCCCCAGCTTTCCTTGGGGAAGGGGGATGTGGCGTTCGTCACGTCTGCACTCTACGCCATAATATCGTTCTGTATTGTCGTTTGGACCTGGGTCGTATCGCATGACAAGAAACAGTGAGATATCGGATTAACTGCTATGGGATATGCCCATAAAGGTGCCTGACACCATTTCTCCCTGGCTCTCGCCGCAAAAAGGTTCCGCAATGTCCGCTACCGTGGACGAGATCACCTATTCCGATCCGGCAACAAGCGGTACCTCTTACCGCCTCGACCCGACCTCTCAGCAGTATATCTACAACTGGAGCACAAAAGGCCTTGCCCCAGGATATTGGTATCGTATTTATGCAAAATTGGATGATGGGACCGTGCGATCAATTGTGGTAGGATTGAGGTAAGGTAAAATCAAGAAGATAGTTATTAGAAGATCTTTTATATGAATTATATAAGAAATGTCTCCGCCCTAAAAAGATATCTACTATTGCTGAGTATAATCATAATAATAATCTCATGGTTATTGAGATGGTATGGTCCTAGTGTTGGGATTTGTAGTCAGAACAACGTAACATGTAATGAGTTCTATGTTTGGGATATTGGAGATCCAGGGGTCATTCTAGGAAAATGGCTAATCGCTACATCCGTAATTCTCTTATTTGCGCGTGAGCAGATGGTTAAGCGCTGGGCCTATTTTGGAGGGGCGTTTTTTGTTGTTTCACTCATTCTTGTTGGGATGACGCATGCCTCACTATTTTGGGGAAAAGACGCTATCGCAACTCTCTGCGGAATCGTATTTGTCGTTGTCACACTGTTTTGGGTTATTGCGGACGCACTTATCGCACGACGCAAAGTAAAGTAACTGCCCAACATAGTTCCGGTGACCGTTCGCGATGGTTGGTCTATGGGACGTGCTTCCAACACCGGGAGATAAAACCATTCCTGGTTTTGCCATTATCACGACGGATGCGAATGAACTCATGACTCCGATCAACGATCGCAACTTCCCAAAGTACAGTGGGGACATATCCGATCGCATGCTCGCAGGGGACGATCATCTCAGAAAAATATTATCTCAAGACATTTATCCCTGGGACGCTCACGATCGACTACCGCTGGAAAGGATTTCTCCAACCGATAAACGACCCGATCCGGGATCCGTCTCAAACAGCAAGTGTTTTCAAGGCAGGAAGCACTGTACCGGTGAAATTCCAATTAGGGAAATATGATGGGACCTCAGTACAAGCTAACACGGCCCCGATCTGGCTCTCGCCGCAAAAAGGTTC